>WAQS01000083.1 GCA_015520115.1 Ferroglobus sp. | reverse complement strand
CTTCCGGCTCAAGAGTGAGATCGCAGAGAATTACATCTACTTCTTCGATTTTTGACGTATCAAATTTGAAAGCATCGTCTATGAAAACCTTGACGTTCTTCCTATCTTTTTCGATCTCTCTCAGCGCATCTTCAAACTCTTCGCTGTACTCTATTCCGTAGACGAGCTTAGCTTTTTCGCTTGCGTAGAGTAAAAAACCTCCGGCACTGCTTCCGAGATCTAAAACAACGTCTCCTTCTTTTATTATTCCATACTTTTCATCAATCTCCTTCAGCTTGTAATATCCTCTTGGCTTTCCTCCTTCGATCACTTCAATTTTTTCCGTTCCCTTAACTTGGAAAGCTGGTTTTGTAATAACCTTTCCGTCAACTCTTACAAACCCTCTTTTTATTGCCTCCTTGGCTTGATTCCTCGATCTGAAATAGCCGGATTTTTTCAAAAATTCGTCAAGTCTCATCCCAGAAAAGTTTAACCCTCTCCACTTTTTTAATTCCTCCCTCCTCTCTGTAGTTTCTCGTCCAATCTATCCACTCTTTCGGAGCGTCTTTACTCACCCCTCCGTGGGAAGTCAACCTCTCCCTGACTCTTATTAAAACCGGAGCATTTAAAGCAACTCCGCTCACCAACGCCTGTCCTTTCGTTAATCCGGGAAGCTCCTCTATCATATCTTTCCCTATGCTTTCAACACTCTTTCTTATGTACTCCTGATCCGCCGGATTGATTATTCTCATGACTATTTGCGTCATGCACTGGCTTAAAATGTCCGAGTCTATTTTTGCCGGCCTTTGGCTTATCAAACAAACTCCCACTCCGAACTTTCTTCCCTCGCTCAGTATCGTTCTTAGAACTCTGTAACTCCTTGCTTCTTTAGAAGCGAAGCGATGAGCCTCTTCAATTATGATGAAAACCGGATATTCGAGCTTTTCTCCTTTTAAACCTTTTTCGGCGTTAATTCTCGCGTTCAGAATCCTCTTCAGAAGAACGCTGACAAGGGTTTCCTGTTCTCTGTCTCCAAGCTCCGTAAGCTGAAGAACGCTTGCCTGACCGGGTTTTAAAAGCTCTTTAAGTTCTATGTGTCTGTTGTCATCAATAATTTCAAAATTCTTTATGTACCTCATTATTCTCCATTCGAGGGCTTTTGCCGTAAGTTTATCTCCCTCACCAGCAGCCTCGTATATCTTTTCTATAAGCTCTGAGGATGTGAAGTAGCTACCTTCAAGGTTTCTGTAAACTCTGTTAAGCAAAGCCTCCTGCTTGTCAGTAAGATCGGGAAGTAAATTTACAAGCTCTTCGTATTCAAGCTCGGAGAGCCTTATCTTTATCTCGTCCTTATCGTAAATTCTTACCCTCGCTCTGTAATTGTTGGAGGAGAACTCCTTCAGCCCCTCTATCTCTTTTAGGGTGTGGTACTCTCCGTGGGGGTCAAAGATGAGTAAAGCTGCAGAGTTGTAGGGTTTTAGAAGCTCCTCAGCAAGAACTCCGGCTAAATAGCTCTTTCCGCTTCCGGTGGAAGCCAAAATGCACAT
Organism: Ferroglobus sp.; assembly: GCA_015520115.1. Taxonomy (GTDB): domain Archaea; phylum Halobacteriota; class Archaeoglobi; order Archaeoglobales; family Archaeoglobaceae; genus Ferroglobus. Next base: position 933 of record WAQS01000083.1, on the reverse strand, counting down.
GTGCTCGCTTGTTAGCAAAGCAGCATCCAAAACGACGGGAATATCTTCTTCTCTGTTCAGCAGATATCCTATGTGAATCGAACCGATTTCCCCAACCTTCTTTCTGAAAAGGGAGTTCTCCAGAACTTCTCTTTCAGCCAGATAAATCTTTTGCCCAGCCTTCGGCTGAATTCTCGGATTCACGAATCCGAGCTTTTCATCGAAGTATCCCATTATCGCTGCCTTGACTTCGTAAAGCTCGAATTCGGGATTTTCAACTCCAAGAATTCTCAAAATTCTCTCCGGCTCTATCTCCGGATTTGAGAGATAGAGAGTGGGGTAGAGCCTTACCGGAGACCTTTTCACGACTCTGCATATAACCTTCTTATCTCCAAGCAAGTAGTAAACGAACTCTCCACTTTTGACTTTGCTACTGTCGGGAGTTATGAAGGTGAACTCGTGAGGAGACTCAGCCGGTCCTTTTACCAAACCTATGGCTTTCAAACGTCAACCCTCCTTATTCTGCTGAATTCCAAACCGGCTTTTATTATCCTCAAAACGTCCCTCTCTTCGGGAAACAGGCTTTCGAGTTTTTTTATCACGTCTATCGCAACTTTCGGATATTTCGCCACAAGTTCCGGAATGTAGGGCATGTATAGATCTCCGTTCTTCCAGTGAACTTCTCTTATTCTTTCATCCTCAGCCATCTCAACTTTTTCTCCAACACTAACTCTTCCCTCGGAAAGTAAAAAGCACTTAGCGTAATTTTTAGGCTCCGCAAGATCTGGAAGGAACTCCTTTACCTCTTCAATATCGAATCTGCTCATGTATTTCACGATCTCGGGATCTTCGCAGTAAACTTCGACGACAACAGCTATTTCGTCCCCAACCTTAACGAATTCGCCAATATTTAATTCTCCTTCAACTTCGAACTCCTTTGAATTCAGAACTCTG
>WAQS01000082.1 GCA_015520115.1 Ferroglobus sp. | reverse complement strand
GTCTATTCTCCTCCCTTTAGCTGGAAGACCAACGAAAAACCGAAGAATCAATTTTTTACCCCTAAATTCGACGGCACTCCTTTTCAGAACGCAGTTGCTCGGTTTAGGCACTCCAAGGTATCCGCTATTTCCACTCCCGCTCTTTTTACTTCTCTTTTTCAGGGAAGAGTGAAGACACCTGTAGATAAAGTCTTCTGAAGGTTTCTTGTTTTTCAATACTTCCTTCGAAAATTCGTGGTCGCAAATCGCTTCAACAACTGAGGGAGGAGCGTAGGGATCTGATTGAATTCTTGTGAATTTGAAGTAGAAGTTTTCGAAAGAAAAAACTTCATCCCTCAAAACTTTCTTGTAAGTTCCATAGCTCTTGCCGTCTAAGATCATAGAAGTTATTCGTAAGCTTTTATTCATATAACTTCAGGAGGTCGTGTTTTTGGAAGAATTAAAAAGCGGTAAAATTCTTGAAAACTCTTAATTAAACTCCATAAAAACTACTTCAACGAGGATATTAAAAAAAGAGAAGGTCAGGGGGTGGCAGAAGAGACTTCAAAAACTCATCGTTCAAGGCTGTGAGATTGAAGTTTTTACGAGATCGAAGATCTTGAAAACGTAACGTTTGGCAACTTTATGCTGCTGTTCACTTTCTCGAATCGAATTGAGCTTGGTCAACGACATTTTAATGGGGCTGTGGAGTGAAGAGCTATTGAGATATTCGTAGATGTAAGATCGGCAAGAGCCAAAGTTGTTAGAGTTTGGAGAGTTCTGAAATCCTGATGGTTACTCCAAATTCGTTGACAACGTCTTAAAATCGATAAAACAGCAGATAAAACCGGCAATTGTTTTAGTTGCAGGAGCTGACGTTACGCAAGTCATGCGCGGGCCGGGATTCGAACCCGGGCTAACGGCTCGGAAGGCCGTTGTCCTACCACTAGACTACCCGCGCTTGATTTAGAGTTTAAAAAGTATGATTAAAAAGGTTTCGGTAAAGGCTCAGACTTCGCAGACTTCTTCTTCGTGCTCCTCCTCTTCGCTCAGCTTATCCAGTCCAAGTCTTTTCAGCTCGTCAATTCTTCCCTGCTTTTTTAGGTAGTCTGCTATGGCTCTCTTCAAAGCCTCAGCTGCAAGGTTCGAGCAGTGCATCTTCTGAGGGGGAAGACCTCCTAAAGCCTCAGCCACCGTTTGTTTCGTAATTTTTAGAGCCTCTTCGAGCGTCTTTCCTTTTGCAAGCTCGGTTGCCATGCTGCTTGTGGCAATAGCAGCTGCGCAACCGAAAGTCTGGAATTTTATATCCTCTATTCTATCATCCTTGACTTTAATGTAGATCGTCATCATATCTCCGCAAACGGGGTTTCCGACAGTCCCAACACCGTCAGCGTCTTCGATAACTCCAACATTTCTCGGATTCCTGAAATGCTCCATTACCTTCTCGCTATACAAACTAACCACCTCCTTTCTTCTTTTTCAGGTATAAGGGGGACATCATTCTGAGCCTCTCTATTATCGGTGGCAGTTTTTCGAGGACGTAGTCGACGTCTTCCTCTTTGTTCCACCTTCCGAGGCTGAAGACGACGCTTCCGTGAGCTTCTTCGTGCTTTAAACCGATTGCCATGAGGACGTGAGAAGGTTGTAGAGTTTTTGACGTACATGCTGAGCCTGTGGAAGCTTGAATTCCCTCCATGTCGAGGCTGAGGATTATCGATTCTCCTTCTATGTAGCTGAATCTCACCGAAGCGTTGTTGGGTAGTCTATCGGTTGGGTGTCCGTTGAGGAACGTGTCTTCTATTTTTAGCAGTCCTTCGATGAGCCGATCTCTCATCTTTTTGAGTCTCTCAGCTTCGCTTTTCCACTCTTCCATCGTAATTTCAGCCGCTCTACCAAACCCTACTATCGCTGCAACGTTCTCAGTCCCTCCCCTAAGCCCTTTTTCCTGCCCTCCTCCGAGTATTATGGGATTAACTCTAACACCCTTCCTTATGTAGAGGGCTCCAACACCTCTTGGCCCGTAGATGTCGTTTGAAGAAAGGGTGAGCATGTCAACGCCAAGCCTTTCCACATTAACCTCAATCTTTCCCAAACTTGCAGTGGCATCGACGTGGAGGGTTACATCTTTTATGGCATCTCTAACCTTTTCGATGTCCTGAATCGTTCCGATTTCTGGATTGGCGTGTTGTATGGAAACGAGAATTGTGTCCTCTCTAACGAGATTTTCGAGTTCATCGAGTTTTACCTTCCCGTATCTATCTACGGGAGCGTAATCTACTTCGAATCCGTTTTTTTGAAGGAACTTTGCGCAGTTTATAATCGAAATGTGCTCTATAGCACTCACGATTATGTGCTTGCCCTTACTTTTGTTCCTCATAGCGTATCCAATTATAGCGAGATTGTTCGCTTCGGTTGCTCCGCTTGTGAAAACTATCTCGCTTGAGTCAGCTTTTATGAGCGAAGCTACTTTTCCTCTCGCTTCTTCCATTGCGTTTCTTGCTTCCAATCCTACGGAATGAATTGATGAGGGGTTTCCGGGATGCTTAAAGTAGGGAAGCATTGCCTCAACGACCCTTTCAGCCACGGGACAGCCTGAAACGTAATCCATGTAAGGCACGATACATCACCCCTTTCTAATCACAATTCTGTAAATACCGTCTCTCTCTTCCACTTCCAATACTTCATGTCCCATCCTCTTAGCCCACTCCGGGATGTCTTTCTTAGCTGCAGGATCATCGGCGAGAACTTCTATAATCTCGCCTTTTTCAGCCTCCTCTACAGCTTTCCTCGTCATGTAAAGGGGCATTGGGCAGAACAACCCAATGCAGTCAACTTTCTTCATACTTAACACCGTTAAGTTTTAAAGTTATTTAACCCTTTTCCCGTAATGGTGCGAAATACCACAGGAGCTATAAATCTAACTCTCCTCCAAGCTTTTTCGCCTCTGAAAGGACTTGCTTCAGTTTTTCGCAGGAGTATTCTTCTCCCTCCTTCACGTACGTCCCGACTATAACACCGTCGGCATCGTAATTTCTCAGGTTTTCTGGAGTAGCACCACTCCCGAGGATGACCGGCATGTCCACAAGTTCCTTTATTCTCTTTAGAATACCTGCCTCTGGAGGTTCGCCGGTCTTTTTTCCGGTCACAATTACCGCATCGCAGTAGGCTCTGTCGACGTTATCGATGAAGTCTTCGATTTTTGCAAGCTGTACGGAGTGTTTGACAGACAAATCTGCGAATATCTTAGCGTCGCAGTCCAGAAATCTCTTGTACCTTGCAATTTTCGCTGCGATCGGCTCTGCAAATCCCTCCGGCATCACAGCTGGAAAAATCATCTGGTTCACTCTAATAAATTTGGCTCCTGTAGCTTTTGCTATGGCTAAGGCAGCTACGCCGTCGTTTCTCAAAACGTTTACTCCTACCGGAATGCTAATCTCTCTTACTATCTCCCTTACGATAACGCTCATAGAAGCTATGGTTTCCGGAGGTGCTTTAATGAAGAAAGGCTTATCATTGAAGTTTTCCACCATTATCGCGTCTGCTCCGCAGTTTTCGATTAAAATAGCGTTTCTCACCGCATGATCTACGCAATCTTCGAAGCTTAAAAAATTTGGAGAGCCGGGAAGCGGTTTCAAGTGGAGAGATACTATGACTTTCATGCCTCGATAGCTTTCTTACCCTCCTCGGTTATTACCCACTTTCCTTTTTCGGGAGATTCTATCAAACCCTTCCTTTTCAGCGGAGCCAACCTACAGCTGACTTTACTCGTCGGAACACCGAGCTTTTCTGCTATTTCCTTAGATGATGCGGCTCTTCCAATTTCTGCAAGAGCCTTCAAAATAGCCTTGTTCATGTCCTCCATGTTTGAATTTTGAACAGTGGAAGTTAATAAAGATATCCGATGAGAGAGCTATCGCACTCTTCGAGGGTAGCTTTTTAAATAAAAGAAGACAAAGCCTTAACTAACCTTAGGAGTTGCTTTTGCTCTTGCTATCCTTGTCTTGCTCTCCGTGAGGTTTTATTCTATAGCCTCTCGAAATTAAATGGCTTGATATTTGCTGCTTGAGGATAAACTGGAAGATAACTCTCGACAAAGCTGGTTGCGTAGCGCAAATCTCTAAAAGCTTGGATGATTTAGTAGTTGGGGGTTTGAATGCGGATTGTCGTTAAATCAAAGAGGATTCCGAAAAGACTTGAAGAAGAAGTTAGGAAAGTTCTTAAGCATTACTTTCCAGAAATTGACTGTGTTTCGCTTTACTACACTGGTTCAGCCTATGGTAAATACTTGCGAGACTGGAAGATCGCTATAAATCCCGTGCTACTCAAGAAACCGAAGCGAGTTCTTTATCATACCGTAGCTCACGAGCTAACTCATCTGATTCAATGGCAGCAAGAGAAGATTAGACCAAAAGCTTTGAAAACTGAATATTCCTTTTTGTACGCTCAACGAATTCCGAAGGGAGAGAAAGCCTGCGAGATATGGACTTACGCCAGACATCCAGATTTGGTTGCTCCATCCTACTACCTCGGCTTGAAACCGAAAAAGCTGCCGAACTCGATAAAATCTTGGTGTACCGCCATGGAATTTTACGAAGAGCACAGCTTCGAGATCCACAACTTGGCTAAAAAAGCGATAGAGATGCGTAGGCAAGGGTTTAGGAGTTACATCAAATGGTTTTTAAATAAGCTAAATTCGATTTTTGAATGAAAGCTGGCAATATTAAATTTCATCTCCTCTTTCGATCAATCTTCAAAAATTTGGTTTCGAATCGAGAGCTATTGGTGGGGAATATCGTAAACGTAGAATGCACGGAGTCAGCAGCAGGTATCAGAAAGGGCCCGGACCGGGATTCGAACCCGGCTCCTGGGATCCACAGTCCCAGAGGATAACCACTACCCCATCCGGGCCAGTCGTATAT
>WAQS01000081.1 GCA_015520115.1 Ferroglobus sp. | reverse complement strand
AGTCAAAATATAATGTATCCTCCAAAATGTATAAGTTGTAATTATCCTTATTACAAAATAATTCAGGCTATTAAACAACTTTAAACCAACCGAAACCGAAAGTCGCAAGTTTTCCTACGTGGGCAAGAGTTCCAAAGGCGAGCAACTTTCTCAGTTTTGAGTTTAGCTTCCCCTTAAATGCTATCTCACCGTAAAGGAACTCCTTTTCTTCGTTCTTGTACGTAAAACTCCTTCGCTTGAGATTCGTAAAGACTGTATCAACTTTTTCGCTTCTTTCGAGTACTTTGTAAACATCCATGTCAAGATCGCTTCCCAAATACTGATACCTTATTGCTGAGTAGCGGCGTAGCAGGAAAGCTGTTAGGTCTTTAAATGTCGGCTCGATCAGCAGCCTGTTTCTAACTAATCTAAAAGGTGTAAGAAAGCTTACTACAAAAGTATCTCCCACATCGATTTTGAGATGTGAATCTCTTACGAACACATTCGAATCGTGGAACGAACCATCGAATAAAACTTTGCTCTTCTCCGTAAACGGATTCTCTACTACTACTCTTTTTAATTTGAGTGGACTACGAAAACGTTTTACTCCTAAGCCAGCCTTACTTAGGCTAAGTACAGCTTCTATGATCTTCTCCTCAAATTTTACAGCATCGCCGAATATCACCAACGAAAAAGAAAAGGTGTCTCTAGCTTCATATGTTTCCTTTTCCTCCAACGGCGGTTTTACGACGTAAGGTTTCGTAAAACCTTCGATTTTTTTAAGAATTAAGCCCTTAGATTTAGCTTTAAATATGTATCCAAAGGGGCAATCAAATAATTGCTCGCACTTGTTACAATCCTTTGATTTTTGACAGCTCAACATCCTTAGATGATAGCCAATCGAGCCGCGTATCAAGTTTCCTTTCCATTTTGGTAATTTAGCACGATTTTTGAATTCGAATTCAAATGTGTAGTATCTACATACTTTTACCATAGCCATTCTATCAACTCTCGCATTATTCCAATGCCACTCGCTAAACTTCTCAACTAACATCTCTTCATTTGTAGGCTGTATTTTTAGCATTGCTTTTTTACTCTTTGCAATAACCGGAGAGTACGGAGGAAGACTCGTCCATGGAGTTGCCAATCAAGTGTTAATCAGGAAGTTCAAAGGGTGAGGCGGAACAAATTTAAGCAAAGCTTTACGAGAAAAGCCGATGATCGGTACGATTGTAAATGCGTCACTTGTGTTTTTGGCAAGCATTTTCGGGTACTTTTTGGGGAGGAAGGTTGGAGAGGAGGTTAGGGAGAGGATAATGAAAGTTCTTGGTCTGACGATAATCTTTATAGGATTGAAAATGGCTTTCGAGACGAAAAATCCGGTTTTGATAATTGCGAGCGTTGTTATAGGAACGGTTATTGGAGAGGTGATTAAAATAGAAGATGGATTGGAAACTTTCGCGGCAAAAATTGAGAAGAAGTTCTCGGGTTTTACTTTTGCCGAAGGATTCGTTACAGCCACGATTCTCTTTTGCGTTGGACCAATGGCTGTTGTTGGGTCGATAAGGGAAGGGTTGACTGGAGACGCTTCGATCATTCTCGCCAAAACGATGCTTGACACGGTCTCGGCTTTATTTCTGTCGGCAGTTTTCGGACTTGGCGTGGCTCTTTCCTCTCTTTCAATTTTAGTTTATCAGGGAACGATTACCTTATTTGCTGGCAGTATAGCGAGTTATTTAACGGAAGAGGTAATCGCGGAGGTTACGGCTTCGGGAGGTATAATCGTGATGGCTATCGGCTTTAACGTTGTTGGATTGAGCAGATTTAAAGCTGCAAATATGCTCCCAGCTTTAGTAATAGCTCCACTGGGGGTGTTTGTGTATTCCGCACTATGAAGACCACGTCGAGAGGGTGAAGAAGTTTGCGGTTTTCATAGCTAAGAGGGAAGGAGCCAATGTGGAAATTGTTGAAAAGGCAGCAGAACTTCACGACATAGCGAGGGATGAGGAAAATCACGCTTTGAAAGGGGCAGAGATGGCAAGAGAAATCCTTGAAAAGGAGGGGTACGATGAGGATTTTATAGAGGCTGTTTGCCACTGCATAGCTTCTCATTCTTTCTCTTCGGGAGTTGAGCCGAAAACTCTTGAAGCCAAAGTGTTGAGTGATGCGGACAAGCTCGATGCGATCGGAGCTGTAGGAGTTGCAAGGGCTTTTATGTTCTCCGGAGAAAGAGGCAGGAGTATTGAAGAGACTTTGAGACATTTCGAGGAGAAATTGCTCAAGCTGAAGGACTTACTTTACACGAAAACCGCTAAAGAGCTTGCTGAGGAAAGACACAACTTTTTGCTACAGTTTTACAAGCAAATACTGAAGGAGCTGAATGAAGTCCAAAACGTATTTAAAGCATGAAACTCTACTCAATTTATAAGGATGAACGAGGATATTAAAGAACTTCTTGGCGGTTTGGAATTTGAAACAACGGAGGAAATAGAGGTACCTCAGAGGCTTATAGATCAGGTTATTGGACAGGATCACGCTGTTGAGGCT
>WAQS01000080.1 GCA_015520115.1 Ferroglobus sp. | reverse complement strand
CTCTTTCCAGCAAACTCAGCATAGGCTTCATCCAAAACGACGTACTGGAAATTTTCGCAAGCCGTTCTTACAACTTCCTCATTTACAGTATTTCCGGTCGGATTGTTCGGGGAGCATAGAAAAATAAGCTTTCCCGAGAGGTTTTCCACACTAACTTTGTAACCTTCGAAAATTACTTCCTCAACTCCCGCATCCCTCAGCATGGAAACGAAGGTGTAGTAGCTGTAGGATGGCATAGGCACAACAACCTTGTCGAAGGGCTCAAGGAGAACATCTGCAATCACTTTGAGAATGTCCATAACTCCGCTTCCCAGCGAAATCATTCCATAATCGACTTCACAGTATTCCGCTATTCTCTCCTTTAAATCCTTATACTCCGAATGAGGGTAACGATTTATCCACAAAACTTCCTTTCTAATAGCTTCGACGACCTCCTCTGGGGGAGGATAAGGGTTTTCGTTGGAGGCGAGCTGTATCGCCCTATCTATCCCCATCTCCTTCAAATCCTTCGGAAATTTTCCAGCGTCGTATTTGTTTATCAAACTGACAACGTACCTCACAAAGTAACGTTAACGCATGGGATTTTAAGTTTCTCCCCAGCAGCTTATCCAACCACATATTAAAAAACCTTCATGTAAATCAGTTCTAAATTCAACAATTTTCATTAATTAAGGAAAAGCTTTAAAAAGTTTTTAGGAAATGGGGAGAGTATGAAGGTTGTTGCAATACAGCACTCTCCCATTGAACCTCTCGGGTACATAGAGGAGATACTCGAAGAGAGAGGAATTGCTTTCGATTACGAGAAAGTGTACGAGACGAACGAAGTTAAGGCGAGGTACGCTTCTCACATAATAATTTTGGGCGGACCCATGGGGGCTTACGAAGAAGACATATATTCTTTTCTTTCGGAAGAGAAAAACCTCATAAGAGAGGCTATAAAAAATAACGTACCGATTCTCGGAATTTGCCTCGGAGCTCAGCTTATAGCGAGTGCTATGGGTGGCAAGGTTTACCCATACAAAAAAGAGCTTGGCTGGTACGAAGTTAAGAAAGTCGAAGATGATGAAGCAATAAAGGGATTGCCGGAGAAGCTGAAGGTTTTCCAGTGGCACAACGACACCTTCGATTTGCCTAACGATAGCAAGCTTCTTTACGAGGGAGACCTCGTCAAAAACCAAGCGTTCAGGATAGGTAAAGCTATAGGCTTACAGTTCCACTTAGAGATGACTCTTGATCTTATAAAGACGTGGCTGAAGCACGAGAAAGGAATGAGCGAAGAGGAGAAATCGAAAATAATAGAAGAGAGTGAGATCTTTCTGCCGGAGATGCAGAAATGCTGCAAAATACTCCTTGAAAATTTCCTGAAACTTTAGTCATACAATTGCATACAGTTAAGTTTAAAAGTAGCGAATATCAAGGAGGTTGGGATGTGCGGGATAGTTGGTGTTCTTTTCAAGAAGAGGAGGGACGACCTCGGTAGTGTTGTTGTTGAAATGATGAAAAACCTCCAACACAGGGGAAAGGATGGAGCGGGAGTTGCAATTTACAATTCACGATCCCTTGATGAAGACGAATTTATAATAAGGCTCGAAATACTTGGAGACGCTTTCGAAAGAATCGAAACCACCGAAAAAGTTGAAGAGCTTGTAGAGAAGTTCGCCAAGTTAAAAGCCACTGAGATCGTGAGAGAAGGGGAAGATTTCGTAATTAAGGACTTCAACGTTAAGGGAATCGACTTTCCCCTCCTCAAAAAATTGGCTTTGAGACTGCAGTCCATGGAGAGGGTTTCGGTTCTTTCAGCCGGGAAGTTCGAAATCTTCAAAGACGTTGGCTACATAACCCACGTCGACGAAGCTTACGGAATATCGAAGAAAGGAGGCACTCATGCTATAGGGCATATAAGATTTTCAACCGAAAGCGGAGTGGATAGATATCACGCTCATCCCTTCCAGAGCTTTCTGTATCCGGATATAGCCGTTGTTCACAACGGACAAATTACGAATTACTGGAAAACGAGGGCGAACCTTGAGGCTAAGGGTCATTACTTCACGACAGATAACGATACGGAGTGCATAGTCCACTACGTTGCTGACAAGCTTCTTGAAGGATACAGCTTAGAGGAGGCTTTGGAAAGCGCCGTAAACGATCTTGACGGTCCTTTCGCTTTTATAATTTCCACCCCGAACGAAATTGGTGTGGCTAAAGATAAACTTGGCTTACGCCCGGCTTTAGTAGCTGAAGACAGCGAAGTTTTTGCAATTTCGAGTGAAGAGGTCGCTTTAGAGCCGTTGGGACTTAAAACGGAATATTTAGCTCCGGGAGAGTGGAGAGTTTTCAGGAGATGATGTCCATGGAAATCGACTGCAAGGAGCTGAGCGTGAGAGAGATAAACAGGATGTTGAAAGAAGCTGTAAAAGACGGAGAAAAAAAGATCGTCCTGAAAAATCCAGGAGCGAAACACTACATAGGAGCGGGATTGGTCGGAGACGTTGAGATAATAGTTAAAGGGAGCGTCGGCTTCTTCGCCGGAACAATGTTTCACGGCCCGAGGATGGTTGTTGAAAGGAACGCCGGGTGGTTTGCGGGAGACAACATGACCGACGGATACATTGAAATAAAAGGAAACGCTGGAGATGGGGTCGGACAAGGAATATACGGAGGAGTAATAGTTGTTAGAGGAGATGCGGGAGCGAGAACTGGAGAAATAATGAAGAACGGAACGATAATAATCGGTGGTAAGAGCGATTTCATGACGGGGCTTTTCATGATGGGTGGGAGAATCATAGTTCTCGGAGATTTAAAGAGCATGGCCGGCGAGTCGATGGTGAGGGGGGTTATATACGTTAAAGGGGAAGTAGAAAGTCTTGGAAAAAATGCTAAGCTCGTTGAGATAGACGAGAAAGATGAGGAGTTTCTGAAAGAAATACTCAAAAAGTACGATTTCCCGGCATTTACAAACAAATTTAGGAAGATAGTTCCGGAGAAGAAAAGGTTCGTTTACGGAGTCGCTCCTGCGGAGGAGGGTTAAATGGTATTCGAAATTTATATTGATAGAGACAGATGTATAAAGTGCCTGAGGTGCGTTAGATACTGCCCAACCGAAGCTTTGGGCGAAGAAGACAAGATGCCGGTTGTGAAAAAACAGACAGCTTGCGTCGGCTGTGGAAATTGCGTTGACGTTTGTCCAGCCTACGCTATTCAGGTTTCTGGAACTTCCGACCTCGAAGATAGAGGAATATGGAGCAGGAGCATCGTCCACGACATTTGGCTAAAAGCGGAGAGCGGAACTTATCTGGTGAGGGGAACTGGAGCCACTCGTCCAGTCCCTCACTTTGACGATTTGGTAATTTTGCCAGCCCAAACTTCCCGTCCGCCGATAGACAAATACAGAGAACCCTGCAATACGAGGGTCGTTTTAGGAGATAGGTATGCTGAAGAACCTCTCGTTCTCGAAACTCCGATAATGGTTGCAGCTATGAGTTTCGGGGCTATAAGCTTGGAAGCAAAGGTTGCGATAGCAATAGGAACGGCTATGGCTGGAACCGCAACAAACACCGGAGAAGGCGGAATGCATCCAGAGGAAAGAAAGCATGCGAAGCTCCTAATAGCTCAGTATGCAAGTGGTAGATTTGGAGTTTCAGCCAAATACCTTAACGACGCTGACGGAATTGAAATAAAGATAGGGCAGGGAGCCAAAGCGGGAATGGGAGGACATTTACTTGGAGAAAAAGTGACTGAAGAAATAGCCATGATCAGAGGAATTCCCCCCGGGACTGATGCTCTTTCTCCGGCAAGACACATGGACATAATAGGTCCAGAAGATCTGGCAATGAAAATAGAGCAGCTCAGGGAAATTACCGACTGGAGAGTCCCAATAGCCGTGAAGTATTCAGCCGGCAGAGTTTCGGATGACGTAAAGATAGCGGCAAAGGCTGGGGCAGACATAATAGTTGTTGACGGAATGCAGGGAGGAACTGGAGCTACTCCGGATGTCGTGGCAAACCACGCTGGAAT
>WAQS01000079.1 GCA_015520115.1 Ferroglobus sp. | reverse complement strand
TCTCTAACTATAGCTCCGTTGATAAAATCTATCTCCGTCCTTCTATTCCTGAGCACGTCCTGAAGCATTGAAGAGATGTTTTCGGCTGTTTTTTCCGCCACGATTTTAACAGCATTTACGGCATCAATGTCGTATCCCATGCTTTTTGCAACGTTTTCAGATTCCTTTGCAGTTTTCTCAGCTATCTCCCAAAGAAATTCGTTTCTCAAGATTTCTCCGTTTTTCACTTTGAATATCGCCGTTATAGGATTTATAACCGAATTCACCACAGCTTTTTCCCAGATCTTCTCCCTTATATCCTCAACGATTTCAACGTTTATTCCCGAGCTTCTGAGAACTTCTTCCACCTTCTCCACACCCTCTCCCTTGAATTCCCCGATGTAAGTCACACCTTCTCCAGCAAAAACGACGACTCCGAAGTCTTTTAAATTAGCTCCGTAGGTCGTCACTCCCCCAACGACGTTATCCAGATATCTGGCAAGAATTTCTTCGTTACCTATTCCGTTTTGCAAGCTACAAACAACACCCGGATTTACCTTAGCCAGCGATTTTGCCGCATTTTCGGTATCGTAGGCTTTTACAGTAACAAAGGTAACGTCTGCGTTTACAGCTTTGTCGCTCACCTTTACCTTCAACTCCATCTTTCTCAATCCCTCAACCCTAAGAGATTTTTTTAAAGCCTCAAGCTGCTTTCCCCTTGCGACGAAGTGAACATCGTAACCCGCTTCCTGAATTAAAGCTCCGAAGAGAGATCCCAAAGCTCCGGCTCCAAAAATTTGCACTTTAAAAGAACTCACTTATCTTCACCTGCCTCTCAAGTTCGCTTTCGAAGAGGGATTTAATTTCCACCTCAATCAGCTTCAGCCTCTGCTTTGTGTAATTGCTCACGGCGTACTTCTCAGCAAGGTCTTTACTGACGTTCAGGTACTTCACTATCCCACCTTCGTGAACAGTCAACACGATTTTTCCTCCGCACTTACATTCGCCGCTGAGAGGCACTCTTCTATACTTCTGATTGCAGTCTATGCATCTGAACTCCTGCCTTGAGAAAGCTCTCAGGTTTCCGATGATGTCCGGAAGGAAGTGGGAGGTTATGACTCTCTCAGCCACGTCGTTCTCGTCAACGGCAGCTATTTTCTCAGCCAGCCCCATCTGAGCTTTAACTTTGCTCTCCATAGACCCAAGGCTCTTGTAGGAACTTTCCTTAACTCCCAAAGAGATGTCCTCCGTGTCGTGGGTGAATTTCAATCCGTAGTACTTGCTTTCATCTTTCAGCCTATCCTCAACTCTTTCGATGTACTCAACAACATCTTTAGGAGAGGCAAATCTCAAAGTTGCTTCGTAGAATTCGAGGGGATACCTTTCGACGATGTCCATGTTGTGAACCTCGCTGTCAACCTCCTTCGGATCGAGGATTGTCGTCAAAACGAGAGGTGCGTCCATCTGTCCCCCTCTCTTCTCAGGCAGGAACTCCCTTGAGAAGTTCAGCAAACCATCCAAGAGGAGCATAACGCAGTCCTCATCCCCGTCGCAGTTTCTCCTCTTGGCAGCATGGAAATACGGATGAGCGTATCCAGCGTTGACATCAACTATTCCGATAATTCTCCCTAAAACTCCAGAAGAGGTGTGAGGAGCTAATCCTATAACGAGGTGTCCTATCAAATCTTCTTCCTTCTCTACATTGTAGAAAGGCTCCAATCCGTAGAATCTGACAAGAAGATCGTCTATGAACTTTGCAACCTTTACAAGGTATTTAGCAGCCTTTTTCGAAAGAATTATGTCCTGCGGCTTTAATTCGACTATCTGATCATCCCTCTTCAACTCGTTTCCCTTGTAATCATATCTATATCCAAGCTCTCTGAGCTTTTCCACACTAACTCCTATTTCCTTCGGCTTGAAGTGAGTTAATGGCAAGTCAGTCATGTCGTATCTAATCGTCCCGTCTTTAAACACACTAACTCCGTGGAAAGCCCTCAAAATTCCCTTTTCAAGTCTTTCAGCGAACTTGTTCTTGGAGGTTAAGCCTATAACCCCCTTAACAACTCCCTCCGCGTTGAGTTTCAAGTTACTCTTGGCTTTCTCGTAAAGCTCCTTTATGTTTATCTTCCAAGTTTTGTACCCTCTCGTCTCAATTCTGCAGCTCTTACAGACTTCTGATTTTGTCTTGCTTCCGCACCTCGGACACTGATAGATCTGCTCTGTCAAACCTCCGCATTCGCACTTCAACCAGAAAGTTTCCTTCCCGCATTCCTTGCAAATTCTCAAAGCGAGATCAACCTCTATAATCCCTCTCTCCCCATTTCCTTTATAATCTAAAGCTGTTTTAATGTCTCTCTGCTTTCCCCCAGCCAAGCCGACTGGGAAAAGGATGTGTGGAGGAGGTTTCATCTCCCTCTCCTTCGATTTCTCTGGACGTCCCATTCTCGCTCCTATTCTTGTAGGAGCTTTCGCTCTAACATCTAATCCAGAAACTTTTCTCACGAACTCAAGTCCGTCTTTAGCTTCCTCGCAAGTTTTGACGATTTTCAAGTTCTCGTCCAAGCCCAAGCATCTGACGAAAACCTTCCACTGCTCGATGACGATCCTTCCATCCCTAACCTTGTGGGGAAGAAGAATTTTTTCAAGAATTTCCTTTCCTTTCACGTCCATTTCCAGCGTTAAGCAGCTTTTCCCGTATTTTCCTTCCACCTTTCCTCTGCTGACCCATTCCTGCAAGTACTTGGCTTCTTCGAAGCTTATGTCGTGCCAGAGGTATGTGTAGTTCGGGTGTAGCGGAATTCCATACTCATCGCAAAGCTTCAAAGCCTCATCCTCGCTTATCTTTCTATAATCTCTCTTCGGCAAAACCTTTTCAACTTCCTGAATCCACCACTCGTAAACGTAAGATGATGGCACGAGAGGATGGTTGTTCTCAAGGAAGTCTCCGAAGTTTATCAGAATCTCTCCGAGATCCAATATTTTCTCCACCTGATCCTTAATAGCTAAAGCCTCCTCGTAGCTGTCCACTCTTAAAACATCTCCGTTCTTCAGTCTTACAGTCGGTCCTTCAATGCTCGTTACCGGCACGGCACTTCCGGCTTTCCCCGGACGTTCTACTTTCAGCTGAGTGCCGATAGCTATGAATCCGTCCATTAAAACCATCGTAGCCGGGTTTATACCCACAGTGGCGAAACCGGAGTTTCTTGCTCTTCCGTAACGAAGTCTGAAGCCTCCCTTCCTTGAGGGGTGGGAGAAAACTGGTCTTCCGGCAACTATATCCGAAAGATATTTGTCGTTGGGCTTTACAACAGCCTCCTCCTCATCTTCTTCCCCTTTGTTTATGAGTTCGTCCAGCCACTCCCAGCCGTCTATTCCTATAGCCTCGACTATCTTTTTCAGCTTTGGAGCTTTTAAAGCAATTCCCTCAGCTATGACTAAAGCCATCCCTCCCCTAACTCTGTTAGTCTCAACCCTCGGCAGATTTCTGTATCCGCTAACCTCCACATCCTCCGTAGGCTCTCCGTCTATGCAAACCGGACAGTTGGAAACTATAAGCTTGATTTCCTTATCGCTCGGCAAATACTGCAAATTCGCAACTTTTTTGTAGAGGGGAATTTCCTCGCAGTATCTTAAAATCTCCTCTTCAGTTGGCTTGTACCTATCCAAACCGAGCAATCTCCTTGCGTAATCTCCGACTAAAACGGAAATGACTTGGGCTGTACCACCGGCACTCCTTATCGGTCCAGCGTAGTATATTTTCAAGAACTCGGTTCCGTCGAAGTTTTTATCTATTTTAACCTTAGCAATCCCCTCTATGGGTGCTGCAACAACCCCCTCCGTTTGAATTGCTACAGCCGCCCTAACCGCTTTATCCAAAGCTTCTTCTCTGCTGAAATTCCCAAATTCGCCTTCTATTATGCATTTCGCTATTTCAAAACAGATTTTCTCTCTTGAAAGCCCTTCTTCCTCAAGTTCAACAATTTTTTTAGCTATCCCATCTATTTTTAGAAGCTTTTCAACTCTCTCCGCCATGTTCTTAGCTACGGGAATTTCCACTTCCGTAGAAGGATCAAGTCCTAAAGCCCTCGCTTTTTTAGCAATTTCGTAAACCTTCTCAACCTCCTTAAGCAACCTCTCGTGATACTCCTTAAGCTCTTGGGAGAATTTTACAAACTCCTTATTCTCTTCCTCCTTTTCAAAAAGAGGGAAGAACTTGTCAAGAGTTACTATCATCATAGGAACTTTCCGCTCCTAAATTAATTTTTATCTCTCGAAACTTTGATATTTTGCTCTGTTTAATATTTTGAAGCGATATGTATCGCTTTTTCAATTAAAGCCTCGATTCCCTTCCTTCCGCTGAAAATTCTTCCGTGTCCGGGAAGAACGAATTCCAGTTCGAGTTCCAAAACTTTTTCGAGGGATCTTATTAAGCTCTCTCTACTCCCACCAGCCAGATCCCATCTTCCTGGAATTCCATTCTCGAAAAACAAATCTCCGGTTATGGCAGCGGAGTATTCGGGAATGTAGAAAGTCAGGCTTCCCTCAGTATGTCCTGGAGTTTCGAGAACTTCAATTCTTATTCCAAAATCAACAACTCTTGGCATTTCGAAATCCGGCTTTATGTTGAAGTGGTGACTCCTCCTCTCTTTTTCGCTGTAGGATAATAAAGCTCCTTTTCTCAAAAACATGGGAGCGCTTTCGATGTGATCTTTGTGTAAATGCGTTGCAAATACGTAATCGACTTCCTCGATCCCGTCATTCCTCATAAGTCCGAAAAGGTTCGTGTAGCTTTTATAGCTCCCCGGGTCAACTATTATCGTGGAGTCTCCTTTGATAATGTAAGCGTTCGAACAGTCGCTGAAAGCGGATCCCCACACGTAGGCGTAAACACCTTTGAATACTTCCATCGTAAGAAGCAGTAATTGAAAGAATAAAAAATTATTTCTATTCGTTGGTAGTTAACGATATTAAAATGTACGAAGCACTGAACATTTCGATATTTAAAGCACTGAGCGATCCGACGAGAGTTAGAATACTGCTTGCTTTAATGGAGAAAAGCATGTCCGTTCTTGAAATAGCCGAGTATCTCAAATTGGATCAACCTCTTGTTTCCTATCATCTTAAGCATTTAAAAAAGTACGGAATCGTAGATGTGAAGAGAGTTGACAAATACCACATATATTCTGTGAACCCGGAAAAAAGAGGCATCCTAAGCTTACTGCTGAAAACCTGCAGAAAAGACGACAATACGCTTGATAGCTTGTTTTCGGAACTAAAGGAGGAGTTGTCAAAATACGTTGGAGAAAATATGGCAAATGTACTTGTGGAGAACTTCAAGAAGAAGCTACAGGAAAAATTATGAGGCTTGCGTTACTATCTGCTGCATTCATTTTCCTTTTAGCATCTTTTTTGTTAGTGAATTCAGATGTATATTTCAGCGGAGATTCAATCGAAAACCAGATTAAGGAACACTACGATCTGAACGAAATATACGTCCACTATTATTCGGGCTTTTTCAACTTCTTAATTTGTTTGATTTCGGCATTAATAATCGTCACCGCTGAAAGAAAACTGGAAATTGGTGGCTGGAATTACATTGCCTCTGGTATTTTATTTAACGGCTTTATCGGATTTGGAGAAGTTGTAGAGCACTTCTTTAAACCTTTCTGGCATGACTTTTTTCATTACTTTCATGTTTACTCCGGATTTTTCAGTCTGCTTTTGCTATATCTGGGAGTTAGACTCGTACTGGCTTCAATAGCTGGAAGAAAGACACTTGAAAATAAATTCATCATCGTCGCAGCTTTTATTTTTCTCCTAATTCTTTCTTTTTTAACCTCTATAAAAACTACTGAAAAATGGGATCCTCGCCTTGAAGTTCCGGTTATGTCTCTCCTTCTTGCCCCCACCGTCTTGCTAACAATCTTATTGATCTACGATGCTCTTAAAATCTTTCAGGAATCCGGTTTCGTTATGGTAACGTTAACTTCCTTTGCCGTTTTCGCAATGTTCCTACAACTTGTAATAATACTTGGGAGAATTTCGGATATACTCGGGAACGCTTACTTTTACGCTTTAACCCACTGCCTTCAGGATGTTCTCCATGTCGCCTCAGCAACAAATGCTCTCATATTTTCCGTAACGTTAAGCATGACTCTCGGGAAAATAAAAAGAGTAGAGGAAATTATATTTTAATTTCTCTGATCAATTTCTCCAGATTTTCCGCATCTGTCTCAACGAACTTTCTTGTTAATTTCGCAACACCCACGTAAAATTGCTCTCTCGCCTCAACTTCAACAACTTGGCAAAAAGTTGGAATCCATTGTAGTATATGCTCTCTCAAAAATCTCCTTTCTAATTCCATGTACTTCCTTGCTTTTTCGACGTTTCTTTCCTCCCATGCCCTCATTTCTCTATAGCAAAGCAGAGACATAAACTTCAGCTCCACACCTATGTAGTCTTGTGGCCCTTCTTCCTCTTCTATCATTCCGAATCCCGCTTCGTTGTAGAATTTCATCACCGCTAAAGTCGCTTCACCCATTACTCTGTTTTCCCCTCTGTATACGGA
>WAQS01000078.1 GCA_015520115.1 Ferroglobus sp. | reverse complement strand
CAATCTGAGAATTACCAAGGCAGAGTTTACGAACATGAAGAGCAGAATAAACATCAGGCTCGCTGCGGATGCAACAGCTTCTATGGGTGCTAAGGAGGCTGTTGCTATTATTATGTAGCTGAAAAGAATTGCAAGATGTGGAGTTTTAGTTTTCTCGTTTATCGCGGCTAAAGCTCTGTGCAAGTACCCCGATCTACTCAGAGCGAAAACAACTCGCGAGGAGGAATAGATCGTCGCGTTCATGGCACTGATGGTCGATATTAAACCACCGGCGATTATCAAAACCCCTCCGAGAGGCATAATTTCGTCAGCCACCCTCACAAGACTGAACTCCGCAAGCTTTCCAAGATACTCCCAGCTCGGAACATCCGCTTTAACCGCTCCGAGTAGGGAAAATGCAACGAGAATGTATATCGCCACGGTAACCCAAAGAGATACGACTATAGCTTTCGGAATGTTTCTTTCTGGGTTCTTTACCTCTTCCCCACTCTGAACGATTATCTCAAAACCTTCGAAGGCTATGAACGTCAAACCCATGGCAGCTAGGACACCAACAAAGCCATGAGGCATGAATGGTTGAAATGCGCTCTCCCAATCGGGGTAGCTGAAGGTTCTGCTTAATCCAAAAAAGGCGAAAATGAGCAGAATAATTATTTTTAAGAGCGTGACGACACCCCCAAGCTTACCGCTCTCCTTCACTCCAACGAAATTCACGTAAGCAAGAAAGGAGACTATTAAAAGTGATGAGATTTTTGCTAAAACCTCCTGAGGAAAATCCAATCCCGCAAACCTCACTAAGAATTCCGAGAGAAAAGCTCCGAAAGTTACAGCGTAAAGGGAGCAGGCTATCGTGTGGGCTGCCCAATCCACCCAGCCGGCTATGAAACCGGCGTAATTTCCGAGTGCTTCTTTTATCCAAACGTAACCTCCTCCAGCCTGAGGGATCGCTGAACCGAGTTCAGCGTAAGCTAAACCCGTAAAGGTGGCGATAATCCCGTTAAAGAGAAAAGCAATCAAAATAGCTGGGCCAGCAATTCCTGCTGCGATACCAGTTAAAGCGAAGATACCAGCACCGATCATTCCTGCGATACCGATCATGGTTATGTCGAAAAGAGATAAATCCCTGCTCAGCGTAATTTTTACCCGATTTTCCATGAATCGAATCATCCACGTGTGAGAATAAATCTCTTTTGACGGAAGACCTTAAATATTTCCACAGAAAAGTGGGACTAAATGTTTCTAACGAAAGAGGAAGAAAAGCTGCTTGAAAGTCCAAACGAAGGTATTAGAAAGTGCATGGAGATACTCGTAGCGGTTGGAGAGATATTCGGAGCTGAAAAACTGATAGAAATAAAGAGCGCTCAGATTTCGGGAGTTTCCTACAGCAATATTGGAGAAGCCGGATTAGAATGGCTTGAAAGTCTGGACGTGAAAGTCACCGTTGACTCTTTTCTCAACCCAGCAGGATTTGATTTGGAGAGATGGAAAGAGATGGGAATAGAGGAAAGTTACCGGGAAAAGCAATTGAGGATAATCAGAGCTTTCGAGAGAATGGGTGTGAAGCTAACTCTCACATGCACACCCTACTATCTGGAAGAGATTAAAAAGAACGATCACCTCGCTTGGGCTGAGAGCTCTGCCGTAATTTACGCAAATTCAATTATAGGAGCAAGAACAAACAGAGAAAGTGGAATTACCGCTTTAGCAGCTGCAGTTATTGGAAAAACTCCGTACTACGGTCTGCATATAAAAGAGAACAGAGCTCCGACAGTTTTAGTTAAAATTAAAGGAGAGAACTTTGCCTTAGCCGGACTCGAACTCGGAAAAGCTTTGAAGGAGGGCGAGATCCCCCTCGTGGAATTCAATAGAAAACCTTCCGAAGAGGAATTGAAACTATTTGGAGCAGCTTTGGCGTCAACTTCTTCTTGCTCCATGTTCCACGCAGTAGAATTAACTCCGGAATGGAAAGACTTCGAAACTCCAAGAGAAAAAATAGAGGTTGACGAGGCTGAATTCGAGAAGTGTTCGCCAGATTTGATAGCGATAGGCTGTCCGCACGTTTCGAAGAGAGAGCTCGAAAAAATTTACGAACTCCTCAAAAAGTATGGGAGAGTTAAAAGAAACCTCTGGATATTTACTTCGAGGAAAATTAAAGACGAGTGTTCGAATCTCGTGAGGAAAATAGAAGAACTCGGTGGAAAAGTCTTTTCCGATACATGCATGGTTGTCTCTCCAGCAAGTGAAAAATTCAATTGCGTGATGGTAAACAGTGGAAAAGCTTTGGAGTACTTACCGAAGCTGAGAAAAGTTAATGCAACTTTTGCTTCGCTTGAGGAGTGCGTGAGGTGGGCTACCCTTGAGGATTAGAGCGAGAGGTGTTTCGAAAGGCTTTGCGAGAGGAGAGGCGTTAGTGTCGAAAAGCAAAATCTCTTTTCTTGGAGATGTCGATGCGAAAAGTGGTGTAATAGTTGACAGAAAAAGCGATATTTACGGAGAAAGCGTAGCAAACAAAGTTCTTGTTTTCCCTTCCGGAAAGGGGAGTACTGTAGGAACGTACGTTCTTCCCCAATTGAAAAAGAACGGCGTAGCCCCTCTGGCGATTATAAACGAAAGAACGGAGGTAATTATAGCTGTCGGAGCGATAATAGCCGAGATTCCCCTCGTGGATATGCCCGAAGTAAACGTTTTCGAAATATTGAAGAGTGGAGACATCGTGACTGTAAATGCTACCGAGGGGTGGATTGAAGTTGAGTGAAAGGGAAATACTTGAAGAAGTCTTCAACGTTTACTTCGAACATGAAGAGGGAGAAGTAAAGAGGTTCTTCGTAATTCCAAAGTATGGGATCTACGACGAAAGAACGCAGATAGTTCTCGCAAAGTTGAGCGAGAAATACGACGTGAGGGTAAAAATGCTTCACGGAGAGATTGTCGTCGAGTTAAAACCCCACAAGGAGAACTACCTGATAAACATTATTCTGCTCGCCTTAACCTTCCTCTCCACAACCTTCGTCGGCTCCTTTTACTTAGGTGAGTTCGATTTGCTTCAAGGGGTAATGTTCTCGATAGCAATCCTCTTTGTCCTCGGCAGCCACGAAATGGGACACTACTTTACCTCAAGGAGTTTTGGGGTGAGAACGTCGCTACCATACTTCATACCATTTCCCACAATTATAGGCACGCTCGGAGCGATAATAAAGCACAGAGGTGCTATACCAAGCAGAAAAGCACTGCTTGCAATCGGTGCCGCTGGACCTCTTGCAGGAATTGTGGCTTCGGTGATCGTGGCTTACATAGGGCTGAAGTTCTTTGAAGTTAACATCCCTCCCGAAAAAGCTGAAATTTTCATCGGAGTTCCACCTCTGTTTTATGCGGTGATGAGCGCCGTAGATTACTCAGGAAACGCCATACATCCGGTAGCCTTCGCAGGATGGGTCGGCATGTTCATAACTTCGCTGAATTTAATTCCAGTAGGACAGCTCGACGGAGGTCACATAATGCGAGCTTTAATAGGAGAAAAAGCCGACACGGTTTCCAAAATCATTCCCTTCGTACTGATAGTTCTCGGAACGTTCTTTGGCTCGATATGGTTCTTTTGGGGAATTCTAACACTGTTCTTCGGTATGCAGAAGCACCCAAAACCGATAGACGACTCACCTCTACCCATTAATTGGAAAATGCTTGGGGTCATTACCTTCGCTCTTGGCGTGGCTTGCTTCACACCAACCCCCTTCCTAATTCCGAAAAATTTAAAGTGATTGATTATGATCAATTCTAAGATGGTCAAAAGGTTAAAGGATATCCTCGATCAAGAGCTCAAATACGTTAAAAACGAGAGGGTTGCAGCAGTTTTAGTCCCGATAACGTTCGATCTCGAACTGGTCATGATAAAGAGAGCGAAGAATTTAAGCAGAAGTGCCGGACACATAGCCTTTCCGGGAGGAATTAGGGAAAGAACGGAAAGCATAGTAGAGACCGCTTTGAGAGAAGCTGAAGAGGAGATTGGAGTAAAGAGAGAGAACATAAACGTTCTCGGCTACTTGTCTCCGAAGGAGGTCGTTGAGCACAGAATAAAAATCCACCCGGTTGTCGGTATCGTTTCAAGTAAGAACTTCACACCGGACAACTACGAGGTCGAGAAAATTCTTGTGGACGACCTGAAGAGAGTTCTAAAGAGTAGAAGAATTGCCGACTGGGGCCCGAATTTCGAGTGCGCCGGAGAGCTCGTGTGGGGGGCGTCAAGCAGAATTTTGGACGATTTCTATCTCAGGATCGTTAAAAAATTTGGAAACATAGACGACTTCTTCAGCCCAGAATCTTCTTCACAACACTAACACCAAATTCAGCCAGTTCCCTTGCTTTACTTTCGGTTTTAGCTTCCGCAAATATTCTCGCTATTGGCTCAGTTCCGGAAGGTCTTATAAGAAGCCAGCCGTCTTCGTAGTCTATTCTTGCCCCATCCGTAAAGTTAGCCTCGGGAAATTCCCTCCTAAGTCCTTCGAGCAGTCTTTTCCTGTCTCTACACTCCACTTTAAGCTTTATCATGTGGTACTTCGGAATTTCTTCAGCAAGTTCGGAGAGCTTTTTACCAGTTAAAGCCATGAGTTCCATGAATTTCGCTAAGCTCATTCCTCCGTCTCTTGCAAGTAAATGCTCCGGGAATATTAACCCTCCATTGCCCTCCCCACCGAAAACGGCATTCTTTTCCTTCATAACCTTAGCCACCACCGGCGAGCCAACGGCTGTGTAAACAACTTCACCTCCAGCCTCTCTGACAACATCCTCAACGCATCTCGAACTGCTCACGGGAGTAACCACAATTCCTCCCCCGTGCTGTTCCACGTAATACTTAGCCATTATAGCAAGGGTTACATCCTCACTCACGAAATTTCCTTTCTCATCAACGAAAGTTGCTCTATCAGCATCTCCGTCATGAGCGACTCCAAAATCAGCTTTAAATGCTTTTACGGCTTCTTTAAGCATGTCCAAGTGCTCGTCAACTGGTTCGGGATTTCTTGCAGTAAATCTTCCGTCCGGGTTGCAATTTAAAGTTAACACCTCGCAGTTAAGTCTTTTAAGAATTTCCGGTGACGTGAAGCTTGCAGCACCGTTTCCGCAGTCTAAAACTACTCTGAACTTTCTTCTTTCGATTTCATCAGCCTCTACCTTATCAAGAATCCCCGAAACGTAAAGGTCGATGCAGTCATCT
>WAQS01000077.1 GCA_015520115.1 Ferroglobus sp. | reverse complement strand
CATTTCGAGCGTGTTCTTTACGATTTCAACTTTTTCCTTTTCCACATCTAAGGGCACTGCTGAAACTAATTTCGCCAAGTGTTTGTAGAATTTTTCAGCCCAAATCTCGTAGTTTAATATTTCGCTGAACATTTCGCTCAAGAAGTCTCCTGAGAAGTTTATTTTGCACTCCGTGAACATCTTTGAGTACTCTCTAAAATCTTTAATATCGAAGCCGAGTACTTCGACGATTTCCTCTATTATCGTTCTATGGAGCTCGTTGTCTTTAATTAGCGAGAAAACATCGTTCCAGACTTCATCGTCGTGGACGTAAAGCAAAGCTTCTGAAAGCAAATTCGCTTCGAAGTATTCAGCGGCATAAGCTCTGGCTAAAAGGGATGCGACAACTTTATTCATATCCCCCACAAGCAGCTTTCTATATTCCATCATAACAATAATTGTTACTACTCAATAGAACTTAAGTGTTTCCCTAACAAGTGTTCGGGAATCACTTGTAGAGTATTATGTACGCCATAACGCCTCCGGTTAATATCGAAGCTAAGATCACGATGTGCCTCGACTCCTTTGTTGCAAGCTTTATGTAGTGTGCGTACAGGTAAAGCATCGCCGAAAACATCGCCCAAGCTATGAGGAACAACAACGGACTGACTTCTTTTTCCGCCATGTTTGAAATGTTTGAGTAAACCCTTTTTAAGTTTTAGCTCCATATCCGTTTTAGTTTCTTATCAGGTTGCTGAGGATCAGCTTCATGTTTGCGGAAATGTCTCCTTCTGATTTTGAAAACCCAACTGTTTTCTGAATGAACGAGCTAAAAATTAGGTCCGATAGAGTTTAGTCTTTCTTCAGCCATACCATGTAGTAGCCGGGACGTATTTCGTACCTCCCGTCGAGGGTGTAACCTTTTTCAAGGAGATTTTTCATTTCCCTTTCCGAAGTCACCACGTTGTCGTAGGGGTAAAATTTGCTTGAGAAGGGGATGTTGTCCTTCCTTAAATACCACGGCAGTGGCCAGTAATCGTTGTTTGGCTCGTAAACTATAACGTTTGTGGCGTTGGCTATCCTTTCCGCAAGCTCAACAGCCGAAGGTTGCACTTGGATGTATATTAGATCGTGATCTGTGTTGTTGTAGTCCACGTAAGTAATGTAAAATCCTACGGTAACGTTGGCTAAGAGTACCGCCGTCACGACGTATTTTCTCCACTCGGATAGAAGCTTGGTGGAGTATAGGGAGGAGAGGAAAGCCATTGGAGCTACAAGGTGGACCGTAAGCCAAGGAACTTTATGGCTCAAAACATGGTAAGCGAGTAAAGCCGTTATCGCCCAGTAAAGGGCGAAGGCTTCGATAGTCGAAATCTCTTTTCTCTTAATCCTCGTCGCAGCTTGGAATAACGAAGCGAGGAATAATCCGAGGACGAAAAATTCGTACTTAATCAGAATTTTCGAGTAGTAGTAGAGGGGTTTCCAGTGATCCTTTTTTTCGTGCATTTCGACCCAGTGTTGTATTGAGTCGGTGAAAGCTTTTATCAATCCCGGAAAATTCGTGAAGGCTGTTGTATAATAGAAGGAGACGATAAAAAAGAAAACAAAAATCGAGAGGAAAATGGCTTTGAGATCCACGTTTCTCCAGAAAACGAACTTTCTTTTGAGCAAAATGAAGGACAGAAGAGTTCCGAGGTAAATAAATCCGTTCTCCTTGGAGCATATCATCAAAGCTAGGAAGAAGGAAGATAACCCTGCAAAAACGATCCTTCCACTCTCGGAGTATCTAAAGTAAAAGTAAACTGCTGCTAAGAAAGAAGGAATGACTATCATGTCGTTTCTAAAATATCTGGAATAGTACAAAATCGAGAGCGAGAAAATTAGAATTAATGCGAGGAGGATCCAGCCGTCCCCGATATACCTTCTGAAAAGATAAGCCACGTAAATTGAGAAAATTGAGAAAATCGCCACGAGGACTCTCGCAACGAATTCTGAATCGCCGAAGAGCTTGAAGAGGAAGCCGGTTGTGAGGTATATGAACGGTCCGTGGAATGCTGGATCGTATTCGTAATATCCGCTTTTCATGAAAACGTAACTCAAGTAAGCGTGAACGCTTTCGTCGTGGTCCATGGGTCTGTCGGTGAGTGCGTAGAATCTCGTTATTGCAGCGATTATCAGCAGAGCTATCAGAACTTTTTTCATAAATCTGGGAAAGTTCGAAGTTAATAAATCTTTTCGAGAAGAATGTAGCAGCTCCTTCCGCAGTGGAGTTTCGTCACGTCCTCATGCTTTGCGTAGGCGTTAAAGATCATGATCAAGTCCCCTATGTCCACTTCGAAGTATATTTTCCTCCACTCGTCCCACAACACAACGTCTATCGAACTCTCCTTATCGCTCACCGTAATCTCAGCATTCTTACCCAAGTCTTCTCCCAGTCCGATTACGAAACCTTTAATGTTCACGTACCTTCCCGGAACGATTTTTTCTATCCTCTCGAAAACGTTTTCTTTTAAGACTTCGTAGTCAACTATTTTTTCTCCCTCAACTCTAACCCTAACGT
>WAQS01000076.1 GCA_015520115.1 Ferroglobus sp. | reverse complement strand
GGAGGAAACGAGATATTCGTATGTTCTCCTCCAGTGTTCTGCAAAGTTTTCGTTGTTGAAGCTCATCTCCATGAAAGCGAAAATGAAGTAATTCTCGTTCGGAATCACTGTCTCTCTAAATATCTCCTGCTCCTTCATCTCCTTTATTATTTCTGCCACTCTCGCATGACTCAGGCTTATGTTGTATTTTTCCTTTAAAACCTCGCTGAGCTTCCTTGTTGTTATGTCGGGGTCCGCTATTTTTTCCCTCAAAATTGCCTTCCTTGTCTTGTCGAGTTTAACTATCGGTGTTCTTAAGTCAAAGTCCATGAATTTTGTTAAGCTTTATTGATATATAAACGTGATGCTGTAAAGAAACATATTTAAATATATCCGAATGATTTCGAAAAGTGTTCGGAGAGATCTTCGCTTTGCTGTCTTCGGTTTTCTGGGGGTTGAACGGAATATTTGTGAGGAAGGCTCTTCAAGATGTAAACCCTCTTTCGGGCACTTTGTTCATTCTAACCGTTAACACGCTATGGCTCGTTTTTCTTGTTATTGCCGATGGAACATTGTCAAAAAATCTAACAATCGGCTTCGAAAACGTCCTCTTTCTTGCTTTAGCTGGGTTAATACAGCAGTTTATGGGGAGAACGATGACGTATTTCTCGGTTCATTACATCGGCTCTTCGAGAGCTTATACAGGAACGTCGACGAGAATATTCTTCTCGGCAATCCTCGGAATGATTATTCTCGGGGAAAAACCAACTTTTTTAGTCGCGTTTGGAAGCGCATTAATGATTTTCGGGCTGTACGTGTTCACGACGGAGGATATAAGAAGAGAGGGATTGGCTTTGTCTTTAGCGGCAGGCTTTATGTACGGATTAGCTGCTATCTTTGTAAAGGTGGGAATAATTGAGGAAAGCGTATCTTTAAGCAATTTGATTTCCCTTCTTTCTGGGGTTTCCGCTCTTTTCGTTTTCTCCGCTTACAAAGGAAGGGTGAAGCCCGAAAAAATATCCCCCTACCTATTTCTCTCAGGAACTGCTTTGTTCGTCGGAACGTACTTTTACTTCCTATCCCTAAGCACGACTCCCGTGGTTATCGCTGTTCCACTCTCGAATCTCTACCCAATATTTACGACTTTCTTCTCTATCCTTTTCATTCAATCTCTCGAAAAAATAGCGTTGAGGACGGTTTTTGGTGTTGTTTTAACTGTCCTCGGAGCGACACTCGTTTATTTTGGTTAGTCCTCGTAAAGTTCATTATCTTCTTCATCCTTTTTCCTTATCCAGATCTCCACGTAGTCTCCGCCAAGATAGCAAACTCCGCACTCCCTGTCGCAACTCTTAGCATCCACTACCTTTACTTCGTAACCCATGGACTCGTAAAGTTCTACGTACTCTTTCGCCCTATCCCTTTCAATCGTGAAGGCTCGCTTCCACATGGCTACCAGCTATGAGATATCGCTCCGTTCGGGCAAGCTTTAACGCAGGGCAAATCCTCGACTTTGTATCCGCTTGCCGGCTTACATTGAGCACAGCTAAACCTAAGCTTGTTTCTGTGCTCTTCCTTAACTATCGCAACGGGCTCATCTCTCAGAGGATCGTTTGGATCCTCTTCAACGACCTCAAAAACTCCAGCTGGACAAACTTCAACGCACTTAGCCACTTCGTAATCAACGCAACCGTCGCACTTGTCCGTGTCTATGCTGATGTAGTATGTCCCAGATCCATCCCTATAGCCGTACTGGGCAATCATAAACAAACTTTACAATGTAAAGTTTAAAAGGTTTTTCTTATTACATTGTAAATTTTAAAAATTAACGATCTCGAATTTAGGGAACTTCCATTTCCAAGTAGATTTTCGTTGCCGACGGCTTGAATCCCGCTCTTCTGAAAAAGCTAAGCAGATCCCAATTCTCTTCCCAGTCGACGATTGTGTATATCTTCGTCACTCCCGCAGCTCTGACGTTTCTCACGAACTCCTTAAAAAGCTCCTTTCCTATCCCCATCCTCACGAAATCTTTGTCGACTCCCATCGTTGTAATGTATGCCGTATTTTCGGGAATACCGAATTCTCCCGAGAAAACAGTTCCGGCTATAAATCCAACAAGTTTACCGTCGTATTCGGCTGCAAGAGAAGTTATTATAGCGTGCTCAGCGTTAAGAATCTCGTTGAATAGTCTTTTATAGTACTCCTCCCTCCTCTCTCCCGTGTATTCTGAATCGATTCTAACGACTTCCTCAAAATCCTCTTGTCGCAGGGGACGAATAACGAGTTTGTTTGCATCCAGCGCCATAATGCTCACCTAATTAATTATTTACAATTTCTCCGATAAAAAAGTTTTGTAAAATCAGGAAGTTAACATCTTTTCTTCCCATTTCTTCAGATATGAGGAGCTCGTACTAACATCTACGAACAGCTCGGCAGCCCTTTCGACATCTTCGACATCTATCTTACCCGAATTTCTCAACTTAGCGAACTCGTTGGCTGGGGCAAGCAATTGCACGGCATATCTTAAACTGAACTTGACTCCTAATTCTGTCAACTTTCTCAAAGCATCGTCGCTTAACTCTACTCCCATCTCCGAAGCTCGGATTCTTATTATCGCTTCTATCTCGCTCTCAGTGTAGGGCTCGGTGGTTATTATCAGCAGCCTGTCCAGCAAGTCCAAGGGAATTCCGTGAGGTGCTATAACGTCGGTTCCTCTTATCTTCGCAAATCCTCGGTTTGAAGCGAGAATTATTATCGGTGCCATTTCGGACTCCATCGCTCTGTTCATGAAGGAGAACAGCTCTATGTCCATTAGGTGGGTTTCGTCTATAAACAGCACTCCCGGAACGAGTTCGGCTCTTCCTTCTTCCACCCATCTTTTAACTTGCTCATCCACTGCCTCTCTTATCTCGTTGTCTATCTCTCGACTCTCTCCGGAGAATAGCGAAAATATACTGCTTCTTCTTGCGTTAGCCTCGTCGAGGTCGTGCAGTGTTACAACGTATGTGAACTCCTTCTCCTTCTCCACGCTTCCAGAGGGAACTTCTACAACCTCCTCTCCTCCTATGTCGTACTTCTTCGAAGCTTTCTCGCTCCTTCCGAGCTTAACGATTCTTCCAGTCTCCTTGTCGATCATTATTACGTCTCCTACCTCTATCCCTTGGTACATGAACTGCAAGGCTAACCTTCCGCTTATGCTGAAAGTTCTTTTTTCACTCTTCGTGGCGAGGGTGAGCGTTGCCGACTCTGGAATCTTTTGAGTGGGGTTGTAGGGGTTCGGTACCATGTTGTAGTCCAGTCCAACTACCTCTCCTTCGAGAACGACCCTCCTCTCTTTTATCCTCACTCCTATTGCTTTTCTCATCGTCTGGATTAGCGCTTCAGTCTTTTTCATCTCCGCACTATAAAACTCGCTTGCCGAAACCTGAACGAAGGGAATGTCTTTTCCAAGCTCCTTACTTATGGCAACTGCTATAGCAGTCTTTCCAGTTCCTGGGGGTCCGGCGATGAGAATTCCTCTGCCAGCCATTTTTCCTTCTTTTATCAGCTTAACTATTACTCCAGCCGCCTCTCTTGCCTTCTTCTGCCCTACAAGTCCATCAGCCACATCTTTCGCTTTCAGGTTCTCGTCCAGTCCCAATCCTTTAATGTGGGAGTGGGCGCTGATTCTTTCGAATTTTGAAGCAATCTCTCTTATCTCCTCCATAAAAATCACCGAAATTAGTGGAAAATAATTTCATAATAAGATTTTTGGTTGTTATTCTTCGTCTCGAAGTACTTTTCAAAGAAAAACAAGATGTTTCAAACGTAGATGCCTTCAGACAAGATTTAAGTAATTTTTAGAGATTTAATCAATGATGGAGATTCGGTATAGACCGATAGGAATTATATATACTCCATTTAAGGAGCCAAAAGGAACTCCTATCCAACCTACAGCTGCTAAAGGCGTTCACGGAAGAGTTGAAGTGTTCCCAGAGTACGCTGAAGGTTTGAAAGACTTAGATGGTTTCTCTCATATTATTTTGATTTATCATTTTCATCTATCTAAAAAATTCTCGTTGAAAGTAAAGCCGTTTATGGATGATCAAATGCGGGGTGTTTTCGCAACGAGAGCTCCAAGCAGACCGAATCCTATTGGTATTTCAGTTGTAAGATTAATCAAAATTGAAGGAAACATTTTGCACATCCAAGATGTTGACATAGTGGATGGAACACCTCTTTTGGACATTAAACCTTACGTCCCAGAATTTGACGTGAGAGTAGTTGATAGAGTGGGATGGCTTGAGGGAAATTTAAACAAGTTACACAGCTTAAGGGACGATGGAAGATTTCAAAAAGAATAAAAAGGGTTATACGAGACTGACGTACCCCTGCCAGATGAACTTCAGCGAGACGTATAGGAAGACGAAGCCAAATATTGCTTTGATTGCCCAAGCTGGAACGATTTTCGTGAGCCTTGCTCCGATCTGTGCGCCGATAATCGTTCCCACACCCAAGCAGATCGCAGCTATTACGTCAACGACACCCTGATAAAGTTTGAACGCTCCGCTCACGACTGCCATGCTGATGAATGAAGCCAATGAAGTACCAACCGCAATCTTTACTGGGGAACTTAACAAATATATGAACGAAGGGACTAAAGCGTAGCCTCCACCTAAACCGACTATGCCCGTGATAATTCCTATGAAGAATCCTATCGTAGCTTTTGCTGCTCCGGAACCGGGAACAACATTACCGGGTTTTTCTGGCATTTTTCTCTTAACAATTCCTTCATATACCATCCTAATCGAGACGTAAAGGAACGCAAAGCCGAGAATGAAGTTTAGCAACCAAAGTTGACTCGCTATGTAGAAGAAAATTACTGAGCCCACAGCAGCGCCAACAGCACCACTTACAGCAACAACTTTAGCTGTAGAATAGTCGACGTTTTTCATCCTTATGTGCCCTATCGCTCCGGAAGTGGCGGTTAGGATTACCGCAGTTATTGTCGTTCCAATTGCAACGGGTAGAGAGTATCTGAATAGGAACGCAAGGGAAGGCAGCATGATCACGCATCCACCAATCCCCAGCAACCCTCCCAGCGTCCCCGCAATTAGCCCAGTTACGATAAGTGCAATTACTGATGTCACATCCACCAAGGCAAACACCTCCTAACACGCTGGAAACACAATTCCATGTTGTAATTTATGCTGTAAACGATACTTAAGAATTTGGTTTAAAAATTAAACTAAAGTTTGCCACGGTAAAATTCCGTAGCTGGGCAGCCTAAGCACTTCTCAGCCTTATACCTGCTACAGCTTCCGCAATCGACTCCGCAAGGGGCAATATTTACCTTATCTGCGCTAACTTTAATTTCTATGTACGGCTCATAGAAAATCTCCTGAATCGGAAAAACCTCGTATCTTCTGATTCCCGGTTGAGCTCTCAAAGAACACTTTTCAAGTGTTACGCTTTCCAAAGAATTGAGATCTTCTGCCCAGATTAAAGCGAAGAGGTTGTAACCTCCCGTTGTTACGAAGAATTTGATTATACGGGGGCAATCTTTGAACTTTTCCAGTATATTATTGAGGGCTTCAGCACTTTCAACTTCCATTACGAGTATGGCAGTCAAAACTTTGAGCTTTTCAACGTTTAATGAAACGGACGATTTAATCAGATTCTCTTTTTCAAGCTTATCTATTCTCTTTTTTACACCCATCGCACTCATACCTATTTCTTCAGCGATCTCAGAAAGCGTAGCTTTTCCGCTTTTCTGAAGAATCGAAATAATCTTTCTGTCCTTCTCGTCCATAACAATTTTTCCCCATTTACCGACATAAAGTTTATTACTTAAACATGCTGTGATTGAAACTATTTTTAAATTAAACCAGAAGTAGTAGAAATTTCGAAAAATTTTTAATTCTCAGAATAGTAGTAAAAATATGAAAACTTGTAAAGCTACGAAAATTGAAGCGGTGCTAACGGTTGATAGTAAAGGACAAATTCTACTCCCGAAAGAGCTTAGGGAGAAAGCCAACATTAAAGCCGGAGAAAGACTTGTTGCGATAACGGGTTGCGATGAAAAGGGAGAAATTTGCTGTTTAATTCTCGTTAAGGCAGATATAATTGACGAACAGCTCAAAGCAATACTTTCACCCATGCTGAGGGGTGTTTTACAGTGAAAGAAAAAAAGCTTTCTTTGATCGAAAAGTATCTCATCCTCTGGATATTCCTTGCGATAGTTTTTGGAGTTGCTTTAGGTTACGTTTTTCCTCAGATGGCTGAAATAATAGGTTCTCTGAGCATCGGAACGACGTCAATTCCTATAGCGATTGGGCTCATTTTAATGATGTATCCGCCTCTCGCTAAAGTAAAGTATGAAGAGATGGGTAAGGTTTTTCAGAATCTCAAGCTTCTCGCTTTTTCATTAACACAAAATTGGATTGTAGGTCCTGTTGTTATGTTTCTCTTGGCTGTGACTCTCCTTAGAGACATGCCGGAATTCATGATAGGAGTTATCCTTGTAGGTCTTGCGAGATGTATTGCGATGGTCATAGTCTGGAACGAGCTGGCTGAAGGGGATAGAGAGCTTGCAGTTGGGCTCGTTGCTTTCAATGCAATCTTTCAGATTTTGTTTTACGCTGTTTACATGTACATCTTCATAACGCTGGCTTTAAACAAGCTCGGTTTGGTTGAAGGTGTCGAAGCGAATATAAGCATAACCGAGGCGGCAAAGACGGTCTTTATTTATCTTGGTATTCCTTTCATAGCCGGAGTTACAACGAGGTACGGGAGCTTCAAGCTGAAAGGAAGAGAATGGTTTGAGAATGTCTTAGCTCCGAAAATAAGCTTGCTTACTCCAGCAGCCTTACTCTTCACGATCGTCGTAATGTTCTCGTTAAAAGGAGAGTACATCGTCGAGCTACCTTTCCAAGTAATTAGGGTGGCAATCCCTCTAACCCTCTACTTCCTCATAATGTGGTTCGTCACATTTTTCATCTCCTACAAGCTTGGTGTTGATTATCCAAAAGCAACCGCAGTATCTTTCACAGCCGCAAGCAACGATTTCGAGTTGGCTATAGCTGTTGCGGTTGCAATATTCGGGATATACAGCAACCAAGCATTTGCTACAGTTATAGGACCATTAATAGAAGTGCCAGTTCTTATAAGCCTTGTTAACGTGGCTTTAATGTTTAAAGAGAAGCTTTACGGACAAGTCGGTTTACGGTAGCAAGCAATTTTCTTGTATTTTCGAACAATGTAAGGTGTTAAGCGGGAAAATTTACAATTACATTTCGAATCCCCAGACGGAAAGTATCTTCTTCAGTCCTCTTTCGAAATCCTCCCTATCTCCACCGTATCTGATTTTTCCAAGTTCAAGAACGTAAGCGAAATCGGAAACCTCTATAGCCTTTCTCAAGTTTTGTTCCACGAGCAGTATCGTCTTGCCCTCCCTTTTTAATTCCTTTAAAATTTCGTACACCTCTTCACTCGCTATCGGAGAAAGTCCGGCTGTCGGTTCGTCCACGAGTATAAGCTCTGGATCAGTTAGAAGGGCTACGCTGAACTGTAGAAGCTTTTGCTGCCCACCGCTTAAAAATCCCGCTTTTACGTTCCTTTTTTCCTTTAAAACGGGAAATCTGTCGTAAACTTCCTTCAACTTTTCTTTGACGAGCTCTTTGTTCTTTCTGTATATCCACATCCCGGCTTTTAGATTCTCTTCCACCGTTAAAGAATGAAATATCCCATGCTCTTGGGAGATGTAGGCTATTCCTTTCTTAACCTTCTCGTGGGGTGGTAGATTCGTCACGTCTTCTCCGTTGTAAATTACTCTGCCGCTGAAGGGCTTTAGGTACCCGTAGATGGTCTTTAGAAGAGTTGATTTTCCGCTGCCGTTCGGACCGAGGACGGAAGTAATCGTCCCCTTCTTAACTTCAAGTGAAATGCCGTTGAGTACGTTAATATCCTTGTGGTAGCCGGAAGAGAGGTTTTCGACTTTGAGCATCTCAGACACCCAAGTAAATTTTTATAATTTCTTTACTCCTTCTTATCTCTTCCGGAGTCCCCTCCGCAAGCACCTTCCCTTCGTTCATCACGAGCATTCTGTCGCACAATCCGAAGATCGTGTGCATGTCGTGACTCACGATCAGGAAAGTCTTTTCTCCTCTGAGCTCTTTAATGTGATCCACTATCCTATTAACGATTTTGTAATGCACGCCAGCAAAAGGTTCGTCCATGAGCAAAATGCTCGGATCGAGCATCATGACTCTGGCGATTTCAAGTAACTTCTGCTGCCCTCCACTCAAGTTTCCAGCAAGTTCGTCCTTCAAATGATACAGTTCGAAGAACTTCAAAAGCTCCTCCGCTTTTTTCCTTTTATTTTCGTCTTCCACGACAGGGACAAGCATGTTTTCTAAGACGGTCATTGTGTGGAACAGCTTCGGGATCTGAAAAGTTCTTCCCACTCCTTTCAAAGCTATCTCGTGGGGCTTAGGATCCACGGCTTCCCCCTTAATGTACACTTCTCCCTCATCCGGCTTGATAAGTCCGGAGATGAGGTTTAGTAGCGTGGTCTTCCCGCTTCCGTTTGGTCCGATGATTCCAACTACTTCTCCCTTTTCCACCGAAAAGCTGACGTTGTTCACAGCCACAACACCTTCGAACCTCTTGACGAGATTTGAAACTCTGAGCGCTTCCATGTTACTCCCCTCCCAGAACCTTTTTTATGATGCCATAAACTCCCGAAGGAAAAACTCTGAGTATCACTATCAAAGCAGCTCCGAAAAGTATCAGGCGGTACTCCTCTATAACTCTTAGATACTCGGAGAGGAGCATTACAATGTAAGCTCCGATTGCCGGCCCTATTATACTTCCTCCACCTCCTATCCCCCACATGAGTATCAGTCTAAGCAGGTGATCCACGTAGAAGTTTGTCGAGCCGACGCTTCCCATGTACGTCGTGTAGAGTCCTCCAGCGAAACCGGCAAAAGTCGAGCCTATAACGTTTGCGAGGACTTTGTATTTCACAACATCCACGCCAAGAACCTTCGCTCCCTCCTCGCTGTCTTTTATAGCTCTCATTCTCAGCCCGATCTCAGACTTAGTTATTGCGAGAAGTATAGCTATCGTGGCTATCAAGGCTGCGAAGCTTACGTAGAATATTACGAGGATGTTATCCGAAAGTTTTGGAATTCCGTGAATTCCGAGTTCCCCGCCGGTAATGGATGTGAACTGTCTGGCTATGGCGTAGGAGAGAATAAGAATTGCAAACGTGACGAGCGTTAACAGCAAATACTTGAATCTCAGGCAAAGAATTCCGATTCCGAAGCCAAGAAGAGCTCCGACGATTGCTGAAACGAGTAGAGATGCCGCCGGAGGGAAGTTGAAATACAAGATCGACCAAG
>WAQS01000075.1 GCA_015520115.1 Ferroglobus sp. | reverse complement strand
GTGAGAAAGCTTATGCCTGGGGATGTGGTAGAAGTTTACGGCTCCTACAAAAACGCAACGCTGAATCTTGAGAAGATCAGAATTGTTAAAGTAGCGAGGGTTTTCTTCGAGGAAAATCCCATTTGCGAATGCGGGAGGAGGATGGAGAGTGCTGGTAAAGGCAAAGGCTTTAGATGCAAGAAGTGCAAGAAGGTCGTGAACTACAGGATACTTAAAGAAGTTAGGAGAGACATCGAAGAGGGATTTTACGAAGTTCCTCCCTCCGCCAGAAGACACCTAAGCAAACCCCTCGTTAGAGATGGGTTTAAAGAGAACTTTCACATCTTCAGATGATTTTTGTGCTTTTACCAGCTGTTGCTCTCTCAAACCTTCGCTCACGCTTTTGCTTTGAGATGAACCTCAATAAAAAAGATCTTGAAAGTTTAAGCTCCTCATTAATGCGTTATAAACTCCCTGATCTTCATTAACCTCTTGTAATCCTCGTAAGTTAACGCGGAGTCCCAGTTTCCAGTAACTTTTGCTACGATAACGAATCCGAACAATATCGCAAGCAGAACTGCCACGTAAACTTCCTTTCTCACCCGGTTATCGAGGAAGTCCATGTACAAGCCCTTAGTTTTGCAGACCTCTATGCAATCGTAGCAGGCGATGCACTCAGCGGAGTTAACTTCTTTTTTCTCACTAATCTTAATTCCCGCTGGACAAACGTTATCGCAGGCTTTACAATTTATGCAGTTGGTTTTCCTTATTTTAAAAGCTGAGAGGAAGGAGAAAATTGCTAAAAATGCTCCGTAAGGACACAAGTATCGACACCAGAGGTTTCTTGTAAAGAGGGTTAGGAGAACTATTAGCGAGGTCACGACTATCGTCAGCGTTCCTGGATTCAACCAGAAATCTAAAAGCTTAACATCGGCGATTGCCCAGTAGGGCGTTTGAAGGAAAGCTGCGACTTCGTATCTGTCCATCATCAAAACCGTAAGTAAGAAGAAAGCCATAAGACTATACTTTATCACTTTCACGAACTCTGGTATTCGTATTCGAGGCAAAATTTTCTCTCCCACAAATGAAACAGCTTCGGATAGCGTTCCAACTGGGCATACCCAGCCGCAAAATCCTCTTTTCAAAAATATAGCCGAAACTATGATTGCGGAGAGAATAACCATTGCTGCGGGATGAATTGGATCGATATATCCGTTGAGTAGCGTGTTCTTTATTGAAACAAGCCCTCCAATCGGAAGGTATGCTTCTATGGAAACGGGGCGGGGAACGAATTCTGTTCCTTCATCAAAATGCTTGACGAAAAAGTAGAACCTCCACCATGTGTAGATTGAGAACAAGAAGAAGGAGAGCTGGACTATTCTTCTGAGCTTAATCTTTACACCCATGTTAGATTCTTCTCTCCAACTCTGATATTTATTCTCCCTAAATTATTCGAAAACTTCATTAAAAATTGTGTCGTTTTTGATGCGAAATCTTAAATACGTTGAAAGCTTCCTGAATTTGATGGAAAGAGAATTGACGCTAATCGTCGGAGTAGCTTTAATAGCGGTTGCTTTCGTTTTTGCCCCCTCTTCCCACCATTACATGATGATGGGTCCCTACTATCTTGCCGTAATTCCTCTGATTTTTACGATAGCCGGAATAGCCCTAATCCTGTTCTCAGCTTTTCGCATTTTTGAAGATAGGAGGTCTAAAGAGAAACTGGAAATTGAAGAGAAGTGTGAAGATGATAAGATGGGTGTTGTTGAAAAACTTCTTGAAGGAGATGAACTCGAAGTTTTTAAGATAATAAGAGAAAACGAAGGTGTAACTCAGGATTCGCTGCACTTTAGAACGGGCTTCTCACCTTCGAAGGTATCCATGATCGTGAAAAAGCTTGAGGAAAAAAATCTTATCTACAGGGAGAGATTCGGAAAAACCTACAGGATTTATCTGAGTGACTGGTTGAAGAAGAACGTTTAGCTGAAGAACAGCTTTTTCAAAACCTCGTAGTGGTATTCTGAATCTCGATTTTCGAACTCAACCCATACGACGGAGGAATTAGTGGAGAAGAAGTAATGCACCCTTCCCATCCCGTAAACTCTGTAAGCTTTTAAGTTCTCCAAATAAACCGGTTCACTGAAGTACTTGGAAACTTTTGAAGCCATTTCCTCGACGTATTTTTCTGCGAGAGCTTCATATTCAACTTCAGCGATCCAAACCCTTACCTTTCCCTTCCCTTCGTATTCAAGAATTCTTCCATCTACGATTTCGAACTCTCCCTCGTGAATTCTTTTGATCAACTCGATGGCTTCTTCTCCTTCGATAGTGTTTACGAGTTTTAACTCTTCATCCTCCTTTAAATTCACCAGAATGAATAGTATTCCTAAAATTACCGCAAGTACTGCAAGTTTCTTCGTCAGGTTCATCCAATTTTATTTTTCATCTGGCGTACAATAAATTAACGGAAAAGATTAATTTCGTAGGGAAATTGATCTTTCGTGATA
The DNA here is from genome assembly GCA_015520115.1 of Ferroglobus sp. Lineage (GTDB taxonomy): Archaea > Halobacteriota > Archaeoglobi > Archaeoglobales > Archaeoglobaceae > Ferroglobus. The sequence continues at coordinate 84 of WAQS01000075.1, read as the reverse complement.
GGGAGGCTTGTGTGGTACGGTGATTTTCCCTTGAACAGGAAACTCGAACTTTTAAGGGAAGTGGGGTACGAGTACGTGGAACTT
>WAQS01000074.1 GCA_015520115.1 Ferroglobus sp. | reverse complement strand
GGGTTTACTCTGCCCTATTTCTCGGAATTTTCTCGGTGAGGCATTCGATAGTCTTTTTTGTATTCGCTGTTATCTTGGTTCTTGCTTCCAAGTTCGTGGAAAGTAGGGGAGCTGCATTTCCCAACTACATACTCGGAGGGGCTATAATCTCCGGAGTGATTACATTTATCCTCGTGAGCGTTTACAACGGTGCCCTTTGGATAGTGAAAAACGGATTTCCGAATTTGGATGTTACCCTCTTCGGAATAGGATTAGCTACGATAATTTCCTTTGTTTTGCTCAGCCTTATTTCTTCAAGATGAACTCCGCATGCTTATCTGGAACCACATCGGCTGCTTTAGTTTTTCCTTCGTAAACCTCCTTGCTAATAAAGAGCCCGCAGTAACATCTGCCGTACTTTTCGATATCCTCCTTTGCGTAAACGCACGGGCAGATGATCCTCTTGTCTATTTCTTTATCCCCTATGGGAAATCTGCAAGGGCAGTAAGCGAAACCGTACCTTTTCTTGTTTTCAAGAAGACCTTTTGCGAACTCAAGAACGAGCTCTTCGTCCTTGTTCAACTTCCATCCGTGCCTTTCAGCAACTTTTTCAAGAAGTTTCACGTACTCTTCCGGCGTCATTTTTTCAACTCCTCCACGAGTTTTTTGAGCTCGTCCTCCCTGTAGCCGACTATTACCTTATCTCCGTGAACGGTAACTGGAACTGCGTACATCCCGGTCAAATCGTGAACTTCCTTTACGACTTTATTCCTTTCCTCTCCGCTCAGTTCGTCTATGTAAATTATTTCAAAATCGACTCCGTTCTCTTCAAGAAACTTTTTAACCTTCTTGCAGTAAGGACAAGTTGTCAGGGCGTAAACTTTTACCATGAGGTTAAGTAAAATTCAAATTATAAATATTTTTTGGTTTAAATAAATCCGGCTCTCTGAAGTATGAGCAAATCTTCTGTTTCGATTTTTTCTCCCCTTTTGAACATCTCGTAGATCTCTCTTGCTCTTCTCATCAGTTCTTCCCTCTCAAGCTCTTCCTTCGACTTCGCTTGTTTGGCTCTTAGAGCTTTTATAACCTTGTCGAGGTCTTTTATGTCCTTTCTAATTCTCACGACCTCCGCGTGGCATCTATCAGCCTCCTTCTTACTCTCTACGAATTTCTTGTGCATTTCGTCAGCATTCTTCCTTAGCTCTTCGACCTTCTGTAGGATCTCTACGATCTCCGCATGATACTTATCTGCTTCACTCACGTAGCTGTTCATTTCTTCGGTAAGTTTCCTAACTTCTTCTTTCAACTCTCTAATTTTTGAAATGAGCTTTCTGAACTCTTCGTGCCTTTCTAACTGCTGTTTTCTCTCTTCAAGCTCTTTCTTCAATCTGGCAATCCTTTCAACCAAAGCTCTTTCCCTCTCTATCGTTAAAACAGCCGTCTGCTGCCTGAATTCCAACCTTCTAATCTCCTTCTCTATTTCTCCCAGTGGTCTTCCGCCTCTGTCTATACTTCTCCTTACTCTGTCGAGCTCTTTGTAAAGCCTGTCTATTTCGTTGTACAACTCTTTCCTTTTCGCCCGTATTTCCCTTGCCTTGCTGTTGAACTCGTCCCTCTTCTGCTTTAATTCTCTGACTTTCGATAAAAGTTCCCTAACCTGCGAATTTAGCTCATCTCTTTTCTGAGCGTACTCCTTGGACAACTTGTTTAGCTCGTCCCTTTTTGCAATATAGTTTTGGAGTTCCTTTTCGAGTTGCTCTTTTCTTTCCTCAAGTTTCTCCAGCATCATAGTCTCACAACAGTTTGGTTTTTATTCGGGGAGCAATCGGGAAAACTGATTCTGGAAATTTAAATCTTGTGATGGTGAGATAGATTATAAATCTTTCGCGTAAAAAAATCAAAATTTATCATGGAACTATAACGACACTCTCACCTTCTTTCCTCTCCTTCTTTGCCTCCTCTCTCTTTCTCTCCTCTTTTTTCTCCTCCTTTTCATACTTTATGCTTGGATGGCAGGTTTTGCACTTTTCCTCGCTGACTATCGGTTTGTGCACGATATCTGGGTGACACTGTAAGCAATCAAGCTTGAGCTTGTTAACGTGTATGCCATGCATGGTTAAATCTGGCAGCGTGGCGTTTATTTCTCTAACGTGGCACTTTTTGCACTTGGTTTCCATCTTTCCTATGAGCACGTACGTCTTTTCGTGGCAGAATATGCACTTTATTCCCCTCTCCACGTGAACCGAATGTTTGAAAGTTCTGTTTCCGACAACGAATTCTATATCGTGGTAGTTGTGGCATGAGGGACAGCCACTGATGGGGACACCTTCAGGAGTTTCGTAGAAATGGCAGACGAAGCATGTGGAGTTTTTCACGGCAATATGGCTGCCGATAACTATCTCTCTATGGCAGCTCACGCATTCCAATTTTAGAAAACCCCTTTTGTAGCCGTTTAAGTGGTTGACGTGGCTGAAGTTTATCTCTCCGTACTGTATGTACTTTATCTTCTCGATATCGTCGTGACAACTCAAGCAATTTTCGCTGGAAATGTTTGCTGGTAAATTAACGTAAGGAGGCACCTTTGGCTGGAGAACGGACAGAGAATGATATGTTCCTCGCAAAAAGTTTAGAACTCCCCTGCCGTAGTGGCACTCGTAACACTTTATTCCCTTGTGCGTAGATTCGTTCCAGCTTTCGAAGTACTTCTCCATTTCGTGACAGGAAGTGCAAATCTTGGGATCGCTTGCGTACTCAACGCCTATCAAAACGGCGTTGAATATTATTGCGAAAGTTAAAATAAAAATTGAAATCCAGAACTCTGGAGGACGTTTTTTAACCTCTACGAGCTTTCCTTTCTTCCACTTAAACTGCTTTCCACATACTTCGCATACAAGCTTTTCCGATTCGTTTTCATAACCGCAAAACGGACACTTCCACTTCATGCCTCGCTCACTGAAGTCGTTGGTCTCGAAATTTCAGTTTCTTCAACTTCTTTTTCGTAGGGTGGTAAGAAGTAGTTTACGATTGCCATTATTACGAAGGGTGCCGCTATGACAAAGAGTGCAGCAAGTATCCCCTCTTTTCCGAAGAGTGGCGGAGTGTAGGAGACGTAGCCTCTCAAACTGTAATCTACAAGCTGGGCTCCGATTACCATGTTCCATCTCAGTGCGAAAACTGCTATTAGCACGGATATGCTTGCTATAACGACCATTATTTGTTTAAGCGCTCCGCTAACCATCCTTGAGTATCTGAGGAAGAGCAAAGCTTCAAGAGATCCAATAACGGCTATAGCCATCGGAACGGCAAGCTCAGTAGATGTAATTCTTATTACTGCCCAAGCTATGTCCTCTTTGTAGGCGTAGAGGATTGTGTTTATCATTTCCAAGGCGAATGCTGCGAGGAGGAAGAAGAAGACGTAGTTGGATATTATGTCGATGATTTTCTCATCTACCCTCTTTCCGTAGTAGCTGGAGAACAGAAGGTAGAGTATGAGAACCATAGCTCCTCCAGCAGCCAATCCTCCGAAGACGAAACTAACCGGCAAAATCGTTGTATTCCACCATGGATTTGACTTAACGACTCCGAAGAGGAACGAAACGTAGCTGAGACACCATGCGGCTATAAGCTCGACGAACGTGAGAACTTTTATTACTTTGTGGTCAATTTCTATCGCTTTCTTGCTTATATCGTAAACCCCGAGGGTGAGTATTTTGTAAATCAGCCTCTTTATTGGATTCCTCTCGGTCTGAGACCACCAGATGAAATCGACCCTATAGACGAACCACAGCTCCCCGAGTATGGCGAAAAGCTCCGTCAGGTAAACTATACCGAAAACTGCCATCACCGAGGAGAAATTGGGGGTTACGTAGATTTCAAAAGCCCTCTGAGGCTGTCCGAGGTCTAACAGCAGGGGGAGTAAAGCGGAAAGCACGAAGGGAAAAGTTCCTACGAGAATCATTTTCTCCAAAGGTTTCAGCTCTTTCCTCCAGAACTCGCTTATAGCGTAAATAGTAACCATTCCTGTGATTATGCTGACGAAGTACGGATATATTACGATGAGTATTCCCCAGAAGACTTCGTGATTCGGATAAACATAGCCGAAAGCTTCGCTCATTTACCACACCTCCCAACCGATTTTCTGATAGAACACCTTTGGTCTCGTGTTCAGCTCGGGTTTCAGGATTTTTATCGTCGGATCTCTCAGTCTCTCCTCTATTTCCTTATCGTCGATCTTTCCGAAAATTCTCGCACCAGTTGGGCAAACGTGGACGCATGCTGGCTTCATACCTCTCTTAACTCTGTGGTAGCACCACGTACACTTATCTACGACATGTTTCTCCTCGTGGAAGTACCTCGCTCCGTAGGGGCATGCTTGAATGCAGTACTTGCATCCTATGCAGTGATCTTCGTCGATCAAAACGAAACCGTCGTCTGTTAACCATGTTGCGTTGACCGGACAGACTTTAACGCAGGGAGGTTTTTCGCAGTGCATGCAGAGTTTGGGAACGAAGTATGCCCTTAACACTTCTTTATCGCTGAAATCCAGATCTTCAAATCCGTGCTCCCCTCCTTCGGGAGATTCAACGTAGACTTCTTCTATCCCCTCGTTCATGTAAACAACGTATCTTTCCACCCACGTTCTGTACTTTCCTTCTGGCACGTTGTTCTCTTCTCTGCAAGCTCTAACGCAGCTTCCACAGCCTATGCAACGGGATGCATCTATTACGTAAACGTACTTCTCGCTTTTAGCTGAAGATACAGGCAACGTTAAAATTATTGCAAGCTTTATTCCACTCTTCAGAAATTCCCTTCGGGAAATCATATTCATCACCCGAACCACGGATGATGCGGGTCGTGACAAACCGTGCAAGGCTTATCTGGATAACCGTGAGTTTCCCAGTCGTAAACCAAGCTGAAGTCAGGTCTTGCTATCACCGGCTTATGGCAATTTAGGCAGAAATCCCTCGTGTTTTCAACGCTCAAGTCCTTATCTGGATGACCTCTCCCGGCTCCGTGACAAGTTTCGCACTCGAAGTCGTGCTTACCTTTCAAGCTCTTCTCGTAAATCTCCTCGTGACAGTTTTTGCAGTACTCTTTCCCCAGAAAATCCGGTTCGTTTCTAATTATCACTTTTTCGTTTCTGTCGTATCCGTATAATCCCTTTATGCCAAGAAGACTGTCGGGAATCCCGGGATAGTACTCTTCTCCCAAAGCACGCAATGTGAAAATAGCGGAGATAAAAACGAGAACTATAAAAACAAACAAAAGTAGGGCTCTTGTTACATGTTTCATTTATCAACCTCCAAAAAATTTAAAAAATTTAAGAACTGACTTCTTCTTTCTCTTCCACTCCGAGTATCGCTTGTATTCCTGCGATGCTGACCGCTGCGACGGTCATCACGAGGATCGTCACGATTCCAGCGAAGGCGATCACTGCTGCAAAGAACCCCATGTTTCCGTATATCGCATCAAGGAGAGTAACACCGATTATTGGGAATGCAGCCGCTAAAGTTAGAACTCCAAGCACTTCCCACTTTTTAATGTACGCTAACAACAAGTTCACTATACCTCCAAGCACTCCAAGAATTACAAACAGCGTTACGACATCCGCCATTTCACATCACCCCCAATTAATATCTATGTAACTCCGCATATAAATAGATAAAACGGTATTTCTATAATGAATTTACACTTTTAGATGATTTGCCTAATCAAGATTTGACTTTCCAATATTAATCGAAATCCCAACTTCGATTGTTTTACAAGAAATGTAAAGTACTCTTAGATTTTTTAAAATACGTGACTTTTAGTTAAAAATAACGACCAATAAATAAAAAATTACGAAGAAAATGCGTTCTCAAGGGGTGGAACGACTTGCTTCTTTCTGCTCATCACACCGTCAAGCCAGACCGAATTTCCTTCAACCTTCTTGCCGAAAGCTTTCTCTATGACGCTCGCATCGTCAGTAACGACGAGAAGCTCGGTCCCTTCTTTCATTATGTCCGTAAGCATTAGCGCTATGGTGTGGTATCCCCCCTCTGCTTTCATCTTCTTTAGTTCTTCGAGGATTTCCTCCTTTCTACCTTCGATTAGCTTTAAGTCCACGAGCTCTATTTGACCGATTCCCACCTTGTTTCCGCTCATGTCGAAGTCTTTGAAGTCTCTCAGAATTATGTCCCTCGCTGACAACTCGTCTACAGCTGAAAGCTTCGCCTTCACTTCTATGCCAAACTCCTCGATGTTCTCAATTCCAGCTATTTCCGCAAGCTCTTTAGCAACTTCTTTATCCATCTCCGTTGTCGTGGCTGATTTGAAAATGACCGTATCGCTTAAAATCGAAGCCAACATAAGTCCGGCAAGCTCTTTCGGAATTTCTACCCCACTCCAGTCGAATAGCTTTTTAAGAACAGTGGCTGTGCATCCCACTGGCAAGTTCACAAAGAGGATGGGGTTTGGTGTCGTGACATCTCCTATTTTGTGGTGGTCGACTATAGCAATTATCTCAGCCTTTTCTATGTTCTTCGGAGCCTGCGCTTTTTCGCTGAAGTCAACCAAGGCGATGGTTTTTCCTTCGACATCTTCGATAATCTCCGGCGTTTCAACGTTGAATTTCTCAAGAACGAATTTCGTCTCTGGATTTGGTTCGCCCTGAATGGCGGGAACAGCTTCTCCTTCTATTTTAACAAGACCGTCCTTTTCCCTCCACTTGTTCAAAAGGTACGAGAAAACTATCGCGGAGCAAACGGAGTCGGTGTCGGGATTCATGTGTCCTACGACATACACCTTCATGG
>WAQS01000073.1 GCA_015520115.1 Ferroglobus sp. | reverse complement strand
GTTACGCTTTGACTTTAATAGATGGGGTGCACCACTTAGGAAAAGCTGGACTTGGGGCTGTTCTTGGAAGCAAGAACCTGAAAGCTATAAGGGTTGGAGGGGGGAAGAAGAGTAGAATAAGAGATGAGAGCAGATTCAACGAAATCGTGAAGTTTCTGAGAAAGAGAATACTTTCGGACAAAGTGACGAAGATCTATGCCGAAGTCGGGATAATGGCTGCTTGGGACAGCTGGGCGAAGCTCGGTTATCTTGCGAATAAAATGAAAAGCGAAGCGGTAAACAAAGAGATTGCGGAGGAGTTTGGGGTTAAAAAGTACCTTGAGAAAATTAAGGTCAGAAGTTTGGGATGTCACGGGTGTCCTTCTCCTTGCAAAGCTGTTTTAAAAGCGAGAGTTAACGGAAAAGAAATTGTGACTAAAGCGTCCCTTTACCTTGGAGTTGCTTACGAATTCGGTGTGAAGTGTGGAGTAAAGAAAGCTGAAGAAGCGGTTTTCTGCCACGACCTTGCCAACAGATTTGGGATAGATGCCATGCTTTTTGCCGAACTTTTCGACATACTCGCAACGCTAAAAGAGGAGGGAAGAATCGATTTGGAAATTAAAAGGGACTTTAATAGTGTTGTAAAGTTTCTGAAGCTCGTGACTGAAAGAAAGGAACTCGGGGAGAAGCTTGCTAAAGGAATTGATGGGGTAAAGGAAATAGCGGAGTTCGATGACTACTTCATCAAGAAAATGGAGCCCCTCTTCGATCCGAGAGTTTCATCTGGAAGCGAAGCTTTTGGATTGTTAACGAATCCGAGGGGAGCTCAGGAAGGCCCGGTAACTCCTACGGTGTTGCCGGGGAGAAGCAGAGAGAGCTTGGAAAGATACATGAGAAGCATAGGGGCGAGCGAGGATTTAATAGAAAAAACCTTTGAAAACGGCTTTAACTCCGCTTTATACACCTTGGCAGCTGAAAACTGGCTTTGGACTTTAAACGGAATGGGGATATGCAGAAGAGAGAGCATAGCGAAAAATCTGGACATAGAAACTGTCAAAGAGCTCTTCATCTCAGCTACGGGAATCGAAACGAGTAAAGATGAGATAGTCAACGCTGCAGGAAGAGCTTTTACCATTTGCAGGAAATTGAACTGTTCGGAAGGTTACTCGATGAAAGAAGACCTCCCTCCGGAAAAGTTCTTCAAACCCCTCAAAACTTGGGAAGGGGAGAAAGTTTGGAGGGATTATTTGACCGGGAGAGAGATAGGATTCGAAGATGTTGTGAAAATGCTGAGAGACTACTACAGGTTTAGAGGATGGAAGGAAAACGGCTGCCCCTAATTTTTATATTCCTTCCCCTCAAGAAAACTTCGTGCAGATAGCCCTTACTGGAAGACCGGGGATAGGAAAAACCACGGCTTGCTTAAGAATTTTTGAAAGATTAAGGGACGAGATGGAAATTTCTGGATTTGTTACGAAAGAGGTGAGAGAGAAGGGAAGAAGAGTAGGGTTCAAACTCGTCAATCTTGAGAGCGGAGAGGAAAGCTGGCTCGCAAAAGTAGGAGAGGGAAAGGTCAAAGTTGGGAAGTACGTTGTCTTCGTTGAGAACCTTGAAAGTTTTCTTGACACGATCTCTTTCGCTTCGGATTTGATTATAATCGACGAAGTAGGTCCTATGGAGCTTAAAAGTAGAAAATTTGTTGACTTCGTCGAAAATTTGCTCAATAGAGACGGCGTAATTTTCACGATTCATTACAAAGCTCGCCATAGAATCTTGGATGAAATAAGGAGGAAGTTCAGAGTTATTACTCTGACGGAAGAGAACAGAGATAAAGTGGTGGAAGGGGTGGTAGAGATTGTTAGAGGAAGGAAAAGCTAAGATAGTGACTGATGGCGTTTTTTACAATCCGAGGATGAAGTTTTGCAGAGATGTGGACATGGTTGTTTTTTCTGAGTTGAAAGCAAAGAATTACCTCGATGCTTTAGCTGGAAGCGGTGTGAGAGGAATAAGAGCTATGCTTGAGGCAGATTACGACAATGTCGTTTTTAACGATAAGAATCCAAAAGCTTGTGAAGTGATAAGGAAAAATTTGGAGATGAACGAGCTGAAGGCGGAGGTTCTTTGCAGGGATGCGGTGGCTTTAATGAGGGAAAGGAAGTTCGACCACATAGACCTCGACCCTTTTGGTTCGCCAGCAGAGTTTATAGATGCGGCTTGCTTCTCTGCCAAGAGGTTTTTGAGCGTCACTGCTACGGACACCGCTGCTTTGTGCGGCTCCGCTCCAGTTTCTGGGCTGAGAAAGTACTCAACCTACGCAATAAAGACTGAATTTTACCACGAAGTTGGATTAAGAAATCTAATTGGAAAAATAGCAAGGGAGGCAACGAAATACGAAAAGAGTTTGGAAGTTCTAATTTCCTGGGCAAAGGAGCACTACTACAGGGTTTACGTTAAATTCAAAAGCTCTCCAAGATTGGCTGGAAAGCTATACGAGAAAATAGGATTTCTCTACTACTGCAAAAATTGTTTAAACAGAACTTGGAGGAACTTTTACGAAGAGCCTGAGGCTGTTTGCTCCTGCGGAAAGAAGTTCGTTGAGCTTGGTCCTCTCTGGCTTGGAGAGCTTCATTCGAAAGAGTTTGTTTCAAATTTAAAAGCTGAAAAAAGCGTTGAAAAACTTTTAGGAAGGATAAAAGAAGAAATGCACTCAATCGGCTACTACAACATCCACGCAATCTGTTTCAAACTTCGCGTTTCTCCTCCTCCGCTTTCAAAAATAATCGAGAAACTTAGAGATATGGGGTACGAAGCCTCGAAAACGAGGTTTGAGGGGGCAAATTTAAAAACTAATGCAGAAGTTGGAGTTCTGAAGAAGGTTATTTTAGCTCTTCAATAGCTCTCAGTATTTCCTCCGCTTTAAACCTCCTCACAACAATGCTCGACAAACCTTTTTCGTACTTCGTCACGACATCTATCAAACGCAAGTATTCGAGTTTCCTCAGAATCTCGTTGAACTTCGAGTAACTCATCCCTTTAACCTCTGAAAAGATCTCTGCAGCTCTTTTATAATTTGAAGTGTAAATGGCTTTGAGAACATCCATCTCTTTCTCGTTCAACGCAAGAATCATCTTCCTAAAGAACACGATTTTCCCCTTTTCCTTCGACATTTCAACGCACTCTTCATCAACAGCCTCTTTCCCCAACTTCCAAGAAATTATCGCTGCCTGCTTCATCAAGCTCAATCCGTACCTTAAGTCGGCGTAATTGGCTGTTTCTTTGACTATCTCCTCGAAAGCCTCCTCTTTGAAGTTGACGTAGCTGAGTTTTGCTCTGTCGAGAAGTATCTCTCTAATTTCCTCCTCGCTGTAGGGAGGGAAGTATATTTCATCTGGGTGGAACACGGAAAGAAGCTCGGAAGAAAACCCTGCAAGATACTTAAAATCAGTTGAAATTAGAATTACACTCGTCTTCACGCCTTCGACAACTTCGTGAGCTTTGAGAATGGATAAAAGCGTTTCTTCTATTACCCCTCTTTCCGCAAAGTTTGCATCGTCGAGAACTAAAACGAGAGGGGAATCGAGCTTTTTCAAAAACTCGTTGAAAACTTTCTGAAGTGAAACGCCTCTTGGAGGGTAAAATCCTCTCAAACCTTCGAAAATTTTGAAAAATATTTGCTGCTTAGTTCTACTCGTCTGACAATTCACGTAAACGTACTTTGCGTTTTGAAGCTGATTTAAAACGTATTTGACGACCGTGGTTTTTCCCGTAGCCGGGCTTCCCAAGCAGACGGTATTAGTGGCTCTGCTTCCAAACTCGGCGGGAGCTAAGTTTGTAGCTAACCTATCCATTTGTTTCTCTCTGAAAAGGATTCTCTCGGGGACAAAGTCCTCATCGAAAACTTCGAGTCTCATTTTAAACCTTTTGCATGGGTAACAACGTGCTTCAAAACGTCTTTTATTATCTTAACTCCAAGTTCCACAGCTTTTTTTGATCCGGGAAGGGCAAAGACGACTTTTCCGTTAACGACTCCCGCTGTAGCTCTTGAGAGAATGGCGTTGTATCCGATTTCTTTCAAGCTCTCGTATCTGAATACCTCTCCAAATCCTTCCATCTTTTTATCGAAAATACCTTCGAGAGCCTCTACTGTGACGTCTCTTGGATTTAAGCCAGTTCCGCCGGTGAGAATTACGACATCAGCCTCTATCTCAAGAACGGCTTTTAAAATCATCTTGGTGTCATCTGGAACGAGTTTGTACGCGACGGTGCTGTCTTTAAAGGCTTTAACTATCGTTTTTCCCGACTCGTCGTCCAAGTTTTCCAAATCTTCTAATCTAACGTCTCCGTACTTTTCGTACCTTGAGGTGGAAACGGTTATTACTCCAATTT
>WAQS01000072.1 GCA_015520115.1 Ferroglobus sp. | reverse complement strand
ATCCTGTAATGCCACTTTCTGAGATTATACTCAACGAAAATTGTCTTTACAAGAAGTAAATATCTCTCAAAGGTTTCCTCTTTCCTCTCTATACCAAGCCGAGCAACATTAAATGAGAAATTGTTAATTATTTGAATAGTCTTATCGCTCAGAATTTTTGTATTTAAAATTGACACTGTGCTGAGGTCTTCCTTATAGACTTTCAGATTTGTTATCCTCGGATACATTTGAACTAAGTGTTCCTCTCCAAAGATCGCCGTATAATAATCCAGTCCGAGAACTACAACAAGCGATCTTCCCTTGCGATTCTGAATGCTTCTTCCGAGGAGAGCCACTATGGAAGGAGCAGCTCCATCAAGAGTGCCGATTTCCTTTTTACTGTAAACGGGAAGTAAGTTGCACTTATCAATCACGCCATCGTCTCCAACAACTCTTTTGATGTACTCGAAAAACGGTATGTGGGCGTCGAAGAAGGATATCACAAAAACGTTCGTGTAATTTTCGGAAACTAATTTCAGGTAGTTGTAAAGGATCATCTCAACCTCCGTTCCGACCTCATATTCTATTAGCGAAGGCGTAACCTCAAGCGACGACTTCGCAAAGATTTCCAACGGGTTCATTTTATTCCCTCGTTGAGCTTACAGCATCTTCCAAAGTGTTCACGTTCTCTCCCAATTTCAGCTCCTTCTTTATTTCCTGCAAAGCGAGAAGTTCAAGGAGCCGATAGCTGTACTCTCCGAGCATTTTCGTGACTACTTCTTTGAATCTCTTGGGGTCTTCGTAAACGAGTTCGAAACCCCTGCCCGTGTTGTTTCTCAGATGAATCTCCAGAAGCTGCTCAAATCCCGGAGAAGCTTTTTTACAAGCAGTTTTTATCGCTCTGACGATTATCTCTTTTGATCCCATATTCTCACCGAATCTCTATTCCTCGGTCTGTAATCTCGTAGCTATAAACCTTTCGTGAGTGGTTGCTGGCTCTTGTTTTCAGAATTAACAACCTTCTGCTCATAGCTTCCTCTTTTATTTCCGTCCACAGGAGAATTATGTTGTCAGCGAGCGTGCTTAGATTCGTAGCTGGTAGACTTTTCATATCTCCCGCAAGGTTCAAAGTGGTGCATAAAGCAATCTTTTTTCTTTTTACTGTTAGCTGTAGGTATCTAATCATCTTCCTTAATTCCTCCTCGTCCATGTGCTCTTGAATTGCTGAAAAGCTGTCGATGAAAACAACCTCGGGTTGAACATCTTCTATTATCTGGGAAATTTTAACGAAGAACTCCACGGGACTGTGGGCTTCGGGAATTAAGCTCTCCACGATCAAATTGTCCTCAACATCTTCGTAATTTAGCCCGTAATTTCGCATAGCTCTAAGGATGCTTGACTTACTCTCCTCGAATGTTAGGAGCACAGCCCTCTTTCCCTCGGCTGCGTTTTTGTAAGTGAAAAAGATGCCCATTGTGGTTTTCCCCGTTCCCGTATGTCCAGCTATGAGAGTTATCGAACCCTTGTAAAACCCTCCATTAAGTATTTCGTCGAGCTTTTTAATTCCACTACTAACTTTCTCAAAAACGAGCTCCTCCTTTCTTTCGAGCCTCGGAACTTCGAGGAAAATTATCCCTCTGTCCGTGATCGTGTACTCGTACTGGGGCTTCCGTATTCTCTTTCCCCTCATCTTCGGAATCTCAAGAACTCTTCTATAGTGCTCCCCGTATTTAATGTACCTAAACACGAGAACTCCGTCGGCTACAAACTCTTCGACACCAAAACCAAGTTCTTCCTTCCCAACAGGTTTTTCCGCTATGAGTATAGCCGTAGAACCAAAAGCTTTGACGAACCTTCCGATAGATCCATGAAGAAAAGCTCTTACGTTCTCAAATCCAATAGCGGAAGTTATAGCAGTTATTGAGTCGATCACAATCAAGTTCGGCTTGAAATTCTCTATCTCCTTGTAAATAACCTCAAGCTGCGCCTCTATTGCATCTTTGCTTACGGTAAACAAATCGATATACCTGAAGTTCTCGTTATCGAATTTCATTCCGAGTTTTTCCATGTTTGCGTGGAAGTCAGAGGAAGTTTCGTTGAGCGAGACGAACAAAACTTTTCTTCCCTTATTTATTTCCTCGTAAGAGTACGTAGCCGCAAATATCGTTTTTCCAGTGCCGGGCTCCCCAACAAGGAGGACAAGAGACCCTTCAGGAAAACCACCAGGAACTATTTCTTCCTTGAAAAATTTTAGAGTCATAGGCATTTGTGGAATTTCCAACTGTAAAAGCTTTACCATCACAAGATTTTTCGGAGGATGACTAAGAGAAGCAATAATAATGCTAATAAAGTTATCCCAATCGGAATTTTTGTTTCCGAGCGATTTCACCCAGACTTTACAAAGATAACGGTTAAAGCTGCTACGGCAACGCAAGCAGATATAGCTGACTTCAAAAATTCGGGAGAGCATTTTTTAGACAAATGATAACCAAGAGCCGCTCCGGCAATTCCGGAGGGGACTAAGTAGCTTGCTAAAGCGAAATCGATGTTTCCCAAGTCTGCATGTAGAATTGCTGCCACTCCGGTGAGAAATAGGGAAGTTATGAGATCCGAGCCTACGATCTTGTTCGGCTTCAGGTTGGTTACCATGAGAATCGCAAAGGTCATTAAAGTGCCGCTCCCGATGGAGGTTAATTCAACGAGAACACCCACGAAAAACGCTACGATAACGATTGCCACCTTTTTCCCGTTGCCTTCCTCAAACCTCTCGCAGTACCTCTCGCAAATTAGGCATTCCGTTTTAAATCGTCTCCTCACGCCGGACAGAATCATGAGTATTGCAACTGAAAAAAGCGTTATTCCGAGGATAGTTGCAAGGCTTTCCGTATTTATTACGCCCATTTTCAACAAAACGTATCCGAAGAACACTCCAAGAATACCGGCTGGTGCTGTAAGCTTTATCAAAGTCTCATCTACGCTTTTCCCTTTCTTGTACATAGCTGAGGAAAACGCCTTGACGGAGAAGGCGTAAAGTAGATCTGTGCCTATTGCCTTCTCTATAGGCACTCCTAAAAACAGAAGTATCGGCGTCATCAAAGCTCCTCCGCCTATTCCAGTCAGTCCCACAAGCACTCCGACGACGAAGCCAATTAGAGCGAACTCCATCCCCATCACTTAACACTGTTTATTTTTAATTTTCTTCATGCGTTATGTTATTAATAGTTAACGGCGTTAACTTTATATATCGTAATTTGAAAAAACTTTCAAATGATGGAGATCGCAATTGAGTTGGGAGAAATTGAAAAATTTATCGGTAAGTACTCCTTAGGCAGAGACAACGGAGAAGGATCGCTGCATTTTCTCAGAATAAAGATTCCTGCTGGACAGATAACGAGCGACAAGCTTAGAGAAATAGCCAAGCTTTCGAGGAAGTACGGAAGAGGCTATGCTGAAATAACCGACAGGCAGGACATTCAGCTTCATTGGATAGATAGCGAAAAAGCTCTTGAGATTTTTGAGGAACTTTACAAACTTGGATACACAACAGATCTCTGCGGGCAAGGGTTCAGCGGAGCTTGCTACGGGGATGTGAGAAATATAGTTTCATGCCCGCTTAGTGGAAAGATTTCCGACTTCGACGTTGCTAAACATGCTAAAGAGCTTACAGAATTCTTTTCGGGAAACCCAGAGTTCATAGATCTTCCGAGAAAGTTCAAGATTGCTTTCACCGGATGCGGGGGAGATTGTGTAAGGCTCGGAATAAACGATCTCGGAATGTACGGAATCGAGCTTGACGGAAGAAGAGGTTTCGTTCCCTTCGTAGGGGGAAGCATAGGCGCAAGCCATCCCGGGCCGAGTCTGGCTAAGAATCTCGGTGTTTTCGTTCCAGAAGAAAGAGTTTTCGAGTTCGTTAAGGCTGTTGTTGAAATCCACAGAGATCACTCAAGCAGAGAGAGCAAAGCAAAGGCGAGATTCAAAAATCTCGTAAACTCTTGGGGTATCGAGAAGCTTAGAAGCGTAATCGAGGAAAAAATCGGAAAGCTTGAAAGAATCGAAGGAATCGAACTCAATTATGCGGAACACAACGGAAGCGGAGAGCAGATTAACGGTTTGCATTACTACACTCTGCCTGTTGTAGGTGGAGTTCTCAACGCCGAGAAGCTTGATTTCATCGCTGATATGGCTGACAAGCACGGAGAGGGAGAAGTAAGGCTTACTCCTCAGCAGAATGTTACGTTTGTGGATGTTAAGGATGTCGAAAAGTTGAAGAGAGATCTTGAGAAGAAGTTCCAGATTAAGGAAGGATACGTCTACTACAACTCCATAGCGTGCGCTTCAAACTTCTGCGGGAAAACGAGGGATGTTCACGCTAAAGATCTTTTGAAGAAACTAATCGAAGTTTGTGAAAGGAGAGGAGTGAGAGACGTAAGACTAAATGTCTCCGGATGCCACAACGACTGTGGCTGCGTTAACGTTGCCGAATTCGGATTCATGGCGAGGATGGTAAGAAAGAACGGAAAAGTCGTTCAAGGCTACGATATTTACATTGGCGGAGACTTCACAAAATTAAAGATGTCTAAGCCTTATAAGACCGGATTGACAGTCGAGGAAGTTATTGAGGAGTTTGAGAAGCTAATATCGAGGTGATCGCATGGAGTTAAAGCTTAAAAAAATCGGAGAGAACACTTACGAGCTTGATGTTAGAGGTAACACCTGCCCATTCCCTCAGATATTTACTGAGCTTGCCCTGAAAAAAATAGGTGATGCAAAGCTTGAAGTAATAACGGACAACCCTCCCTCTGCGAGAGACCTACCAATAGTTTTTGAAAAGAAAGGATACAAAGTTGAAAGCAAGAAAGAGGACGGCTACTGGAGGATACGGATATGGAAGTAATAAACACGGACTTAGCCATAGTGGGAGGAGGAACTGCCGGATGCTTGGCAGCTTACCAAGCAAAAAAGGAAGGAATTGAATCCGTGATAATTGATAAAGCGAACATAAGAAGGAGTGGTTGCTTAGCTCCGGGAGTTAACGCCATTTATTCCTACCTTCACGAGGGAGACAAACCGGAAGATTACTACGAGTTCGTAAAATTTCAAGGAATGGGATTGGTAAGAAAAGATCTCGCTTTAACGCTGATAAAAGAGGTTGGTTACGCTGTAAAAATTTTGGAAGAATACGGACTGCCGATCCTATGGGAAAGGCAGGGGAGGTTCGGATT
>WAQS01000071.1 GCA_015520115.1 Ferroglobus sp. | reverse complement strand
CTCACACATAAACTGAAGTTCCCGGCTTAGCTCAGTGGCAGAGCGCGGGCCTGTAGTCTGTCCTGCCGCTGGCAGGCGGCAGAGAGCCCGTGGTCCCCGGTTCAAATCCGGGAGCCGGGACTAAACTTATCTCTTTTAACCGTCGAAACAAACTTTTTTGCGGAAAAAGTCACATTCCGTCAGCTATTAACGCCAGAAGTGCTCCAAAGAAAAGCAGAATCAAACCCAAAGCCAGTATCTCAAAAACGACGATTCCGCCGATAACTGCGAAGATCATCGAAAAGAAAGAGAAGAAAACTTTTAGAACAATTTTGTAAACCTGTCTAAACTTTAAAAGAAAAATTATCACAAGAGAAATCAGAAAGAGGATAATCGGGCTGAAAAATTCGCTCACGATGTATATCAGCTCTTTGAAGATTGAACCCAGTATTTGCCTCGGATCGTAAAAGTATCCGAGCAACACTCCGGCAATAACGAGTAGGGAAAATATTCTGAAAGCGCTAACCATTAAAAATAAGTCTGCTTCAAACTATTTTAACCTTCGGAGATCGCATCAAGCAAACTTTCGAAGACGAAATCGGGATGAACTCCGACTTCCTTTGCCTTCTTTTCGATATCTTCCTTCTTTGTAACTCCGGTTAAAACTAAAACCGTTGTTGCTCCTATCTTTTTTCCAGCCAGAACGTCTATCTCTATCTGATCACCGACAACCACGACTTCCTCCGGCTTCAAATTCAGAATGTTCAGAGCTTCCCTCATTATGACTTCCGACGGCTTTCCCACAACTACATCTGGCTCTCTTCCGGTCATCCAGTAGAGAGCACCAATTATCATTCCGGTTCCGGGGATTGGCCCGTCTTCAGCGGGGAAAACCCTATCTGGATTTACAGCTACATATCTCACGTCTTCTCTGAGGCAGAGCCTCAAAGCTTCCGTCATTATCTGGAAGTTTATCCCCCTATTCGAACCAACAACGAGGTACTCCGCATCTCTATAGTCAACTATCTCAAGCCCAGCGAGCCTTAACTCCTCTTTCAACCCTTCTTCGCCGGTGGTGTAAACCTTCGCATTCCTCTTCTCCTTTGCAATTAATCTTGCAGTAGCGTAAGTGGCGATGAGAACTTCCTCTTCGGAAACTTCAAGTCCGTAATCTTTAAAACGCTCAAGCATGATTCTCCTGCTTCTTGTGGAATTGTTCGAGACGAAAAGAATTTTCTTACCCATTTCTCTCAATCTCTTTACCGCCTCAACTCCCTCCGGAATCGGCTTTTTTCCTCTTCCAATGACTCCGTCTATGTCGAGTATGAATCCTTTCTTATCCAAAAGCATGAGCACTCACTCTTTTTTGGAAATAAAAATGTTTGCGAAATGTTTCGAAGCCTTCAAAATCTTTAAAAAACCGTGGCATTCTACACTCTATTAAGGGTGGTCAGTGTGGAAGCAGACATACCAGTCAAGGAAATAATGACGAGGGAAGTTTGCGTTGCAAGGAAGGATGAGTCGGTTCTCAAAGCAAGCAGAAGGATGATCGAGTTCGGTGTTGGGAGCATAGTCGTTGTCGAAAATGGAAGACCGGTAGGAATAGTCACGGAGAGCGACATAATAAGGAAGGTGGTAGCGAGGAACAAAGTCCCCTCTGAAGTCAAGCTTGAAGAAATAATGACGTACCCGATAATAACGATAAAGCCCACAACGAGCATAAGGGAAGCTGCAAACATAATGCTGAAAAAGGGAATAAGAAGGTTGCCGGTTGTAGATGGAGGAGAACTCGTTGGAATAGTTACAGATACGGACATTCTTTCCGTTTCTATCGATCTTGGAGAATACCTCGGACTTATTAAAGAAAGTTATATCGAAACCGAAAGCGGAGAAATCGGGAAATGTGAGGTTTGTGGGAGAATTGCCGAGTTAATTGACGTTGACGGGAAGAGAATTTGTGAAGACTGTTATGAGTCGTATTAGGTGATTTGATGTCTTATTTGGGAGCAAAAATTGGAGATGAAGTTAAAAAGGAAAAGAAGAGCCCAATAAAGCCGGGAAGCGTTATGGAAATAGCGACGAAGAATGTAATCACGATTCCGCCAACTTCGACAATAATGAGCGCAATGAAGACAATGATAAAGTACAGCTTCAGAAGATTGCCGATAACCGATCCCGGGACGAAGAGGCTTGAAGGAATAATAACGGGAATGGACATTGTAAATTTCCTCGGTGGAGGGGGGAAGCACAAGATCGTTGAGGGAAGATACAACAACAATTTGCTTGCGGCAGTTAACGAGGAAGTTAAGGAAATTATGGAGAAAGAGGTTGTCGCGATAGATTTTACCTCTTCTTGGGAGGATGCTTTGGAAATTCTTTTAGAAAAGGGAGTAGGTGGCGCCCCGATAATCGATAGGGATGATACCGTTATAGGTATCATAACTGAGAGGGACATCATGAAGTTTTTGGCTGAAAGAAGAGAGTACGACGGAGTCGTGGAAGACTACATGACAAGGGGAGTCATCACAGCCGAACCGAACACGAAAATCGAGGAGGCTATGAAGACGATGGTTTCGAAAAAGATAAGGAGACTTCCGGTAGTTAAGGACGGCTTGCTCGTTGGAATTCTAACATCAACGACGATCGTCCACTACTTCGCTGGAGAGGTTTTCAAAGAGCTCGTTACTGGGAATGCGAAAGAAGCTCTTGAACAACCGATTTCCGTAATTCTGTCCAACAAAAAGATACTGAAATATACGGAACCGCTCGTTGTCAGTCCAAAAACGAATTTAAGGGATGTTGTGAATCTCATGCTTGAGAAGAATCAAGCTGCAGCTTTGGTTGTTAGTTCCGGAAGCTTGGAAGGAATTATAACCGAACGAGACCTCATGAAATTCCTCTGCGAGGCAAAATGCTGAGATGTACGTTGCCGAGGCTTTAGGCTTAACCAAGCCTGCTGCAGAAAAGTTAAAAGAGAAAAACGTCCTAAAGGAAGCTTTCATCAAACATCCATTTTTCCCCGATGTAATCGATGCGGTAAGATTCGATAAAAAGTTTGCCGGACTTGAGGAAGGAACTGTTGTCGCTAAAACGATTCACGGAGTTGAAGTTGTTCACGGCTTTCCGAAAATCAGGAGAGCGCTAACTCTCTATCCGACGATCAAACTCCATTTTAAAGGAGAAATTGTTTTCGAGGAGAAAATGAACGGTTACAACGTAAGAATCGTTATGTTCGGAAAAAATCTGTATGCGTTAACGAGGAGAGGTTTTATTTGCCCCTACACAACGGAGAAAGCTCGTGAGCTAATTAACGAATCTTTTTTTAAAGATTTCCCGAAATTCATGCTCTGCTGCGAAGCGGTGGGGAAGTACTCTCCCTACGTTCCGAAAGACGTTTACGGAGTAGATTTTGATTTTTACGTCTTCGATATAAGGGAGAAGAGGAGCGGGAAGCCTTTGCCAATTAGAGAGAAGGAGAGAATCTGCGAGGAATACGGGCTAAACTTAGCTCCCATTCTTGCTGAATGCAGAGCTGAGGAGGGACATATCGTTGGAAGAAGGGTTATTGAGGAGTTGGAGGGGAGTGGTAGGGAGGGTGTTGTGATAAAAGACGTCAACATGGTAGTTGAGCCGATAAAGTACACGACAAGCGAAACGAATTGCAGCGACCTAAGCTACGCTTTCAGATACTTTAACGAATACGGAAAAGACTTCATGTTCTCAAGAATTGTCAGAGAGGGCTTTCAAAGCTTTGAATTCGACGACGAGGAAAAGTTTAGGGAAAGGTGTTTCAGGCTGGGGAAGGCAATTCTCGAAAGCTTGGTGAAAAGCATCAAGGACGTTAGCGAAGGGAGGAAGGTTGTCGAAAGGATTGAGCTAACTTTCTCGTCTTTCGAAACCTTTGAGTTGTTTACGGAGCATTTAAAGAGAAGTGGAGTCAATTTTGAGGTTGTTGAGTTGAAAAAGAGGGAGGGAAAAGTTCACGCAATAATCGATAGGGTAATGAAGAGCACTACAGACAAGATAAAAAGCCACCTCGGTGGAGCTTTATGGTAAAGGTGGGAGTTGACGCTGGAACGAAAAGTTACGGGGTTTTCGTTCTCGAAGAAAGAAAGTTGTACGAATTCGAATTGTCG
>WAQS01000070.1 GCA_015520115.1 Ferroglobus sp. | reverse complement strand
TCTTGCTTCTAACAAAGCCTTCGGGCATTTTCGGAAAGCAGAAAGAGCTGGAGGAGAGAGGATGAGCGAGCTGAGAAAGGAGAGAATAGACCGTCCTATTAAGGCGAGGACGGATGACATATACGCTTTAATGGGGTATAGAGAGATAAGTTACCTTTTACTTCCGAGAGTTTTGCCAATCGCCGTCCTTCTTATACTCCCGCTGATAGTTCCCAACTTGTACTACCTGAGGGTTCTAAACATAGCCTTATCTTTTGCCATCCTTGCGGCAAGCTGGGATTTCTTAGCAAATTACGTCGGATTGGTTTCCCTTGGTCATGCTCTCTTTTTCGGAATTGGCGCTTATACAGCCGGAGCTTTCTCAGCTTACTTCGATTTACCGATCTTCGTTACAATACCCTTAGCGACTTTGATTGGGGCGACAATCTCAACCGCTCTGATCTACCCAACTTTAAAGGTTCGAGGGATTTACTTCTCCCTCATAACTCTTGCGTTTCCTTTGCTCTTAGCCAGATTAATAGAAGCTACGGACATCCTTGGGGGTACTCTTGGAATAACCGATGTTGAAGGTTTTCCGAATCCGTGGGTGGAGAGCTACCTCCTAATCTTCTCGCTGATAGTCGTTGTTTTTGGATTGAGGAGGTTGCTTGGAGAAGACCTCGGAATTGTTTTGAGGGCTATAAAAGATAACGATTTAACAGTAGAAGCCTCTGGAATCAACGTGAACAAGTATAGGGCTATTGCGGTTTTTATATCCTCAGCCATAGCGTCTTTCGTTGGGGCTTACACAGCCCACTCCTACATGTTCGTCGGTTTGCCCTACCTCAACCTTGAGTACTCGATTTTCCCAATAGCAGCTACAGTCGTTGGGGGTATGAGTTCCATAGCGGGTGCTGCGATAGGTGCTTTCATTCTTGTTCCGTTGAGCGAAGCGTTGAGAGAGTTTGGAACGCTGAGAATAGCGATATACTCCCTTTTGCTAATGCTCTTCATAGCTATTCGTCCTGAGGGCATCTACATGTTTCTCTGGAGGAAGTATCATCAGATCGAGAGGTGGGTGAAAGCTTGATAAGGGTTGAGAATCTAACGAAGAGATTCGGGGGTGTTGTTGCGGCAAACAACATAAGCTTTGAGGTTAAAAAGGGAGAAGTTCTTGGAATTATAGGACCGAACGGAAGTGGAAAAACCACCGTGGTGAATCTCATAACCGGATTTATAAAGCCAGATTCCGGCAGAGTGTTTTTCGCTGGGAAAGATATAACTGCTAAACCTCCCCACGAAATAGCTTCTCTTGGCGTTGTGAGGACATTCCAAAACGTCAGACCTTTCTACAACTTGCCGGCTTACAAGAACCTCGTGATACCTCTTTACTCTCCAAGGGCTAAAAGCTTCGAAGAGTTCAGGCATGGAGATAGAGATCACATAGCTTTGGATCTGCTTGAGGAAGTAGGTTTCGAGAGGGATTCTCCGATTCCGTACAAACCAGCTTCAGCTCTCCCTCACGGCTACATAAAAAGGCTTGAGCTTGCAAGGGCTTTAGCTTTAAAGCCCGAAGTTTTGATTTGCGATGAGCTGTTCAGCGGTTTGAGTCAGGCTGAAATAGCGAGCTTGCTGCCAATACTCGAAAAATTAAACGAGAACGGCTTGACGCTTATAATGGTCGAGCACAGACTAAAAGAACTTTTCGAGTTAGCCGATAAAGTTGTGGTTTTGGAGTACGGAGAAAAGATAGCTGAAGGAAAGCCGGAAGAAATAGTCGAGGATGAGAAAGTTAAGGAAGCTTTTCTTGGAGCGGAGGTGATTTGATGCTTAGAACAAGCGAGCTTACAGTGTTCTACGAAAACGCGATAGCCGTTAACAACGTTGACATCGAAATTGAGGAAGGAGAGATTGTAGGACTTTTCGGACCGAACGGAGCCGGAAAGTCGACGTTGATGTACACGATTTCCGGAGTGATACTCGACAAGAAAAAGAAGGAGGAGATGAGGGGAGGGGAGAGAATAACGATTCTCGGGAGTATAGAGTACGAAGAAAAGAATATAACCTTTCTTAAGCCGAGTAAAAGAGCTGAAATGGGGATAATTCTCTGCCCAGAAAGAAGGAGGGTTTTTCCGGAAAGCAGCGTCGTTGAGAACTTGAAGATTGGAGGGTACCTCAGAAGTTGGAAGGATGTTAGGGAGGATATAGAAAAAATGTTCGAGATATTCCCGGAGCTTGAAAAACATAAAAACAAGCCTGCCGGTTTTTTGAGCGGAGGAGAGCAGCAGATGCTTGCGATAGCGAGAGCTTTAATGGCGAAACCCAAGCTATTGCTCTTGGACGAACCTTTGCTTGGATTAGCACCTCTTGTTCAAAAGAGAATAGTCGAAGTTGTAAAAAGAATAAGAGATGAGCTTGGAGTTACCGTTCTTGTAGCTGAGCAGTACGCAAGACCAGTCTTCCCGATAATCGACAGAGGTTATATTATCGAGCGGGGAACGATCTCCTTTTCTGGGACCTCTGGAGAATTGATGAGCAACCCGAATGTTAAGGCAGCATATCTCGGGGTGTGAGTATGTTGAGAAACTCTCTTCATGACAAGGTGTTGGAGATGACTGAAAAGGAAAAGACTGTGTTGACGAAAATTTACGAAATGGCTGAAAAGTATCCGGATCAAACTGCGCTAATTTTCTTAGGGGAAAAGTACAGCTACAAAAAGCTAATTGAACTCATAGAGAGTTTCTCCTCTGGAATTTCTAAACTTGGAGTTAAAAAGGGAGATAGGGTGATGCTTTATCTTCCCAATTCTCCTCAGTTCCTAATTTCCTACTTCGGATTGATGAGGATAGGAGCTATTCCCGTACCGGTTTCTCCCATCTACACAAGCAACGAAATAAGGTACATGCTCGAAAACAGCGGGGCTAAGGTAGTTATTTGCAGCGACACGAACATAGGTTACGTTAGAGC
>WAQS01000069.1 GCA_015520115.1 Ferroglobus sp. | reverse complement strand
GGTGAGAACTTGGTTAGAAAAGAAGCGTTGAAAGTCATTTTAATTCTAATTCTCTTACTACCTCTCGGAATTTTCGTAAAGTTCCTAATTCCTCTACTCTCAGCTCTAATAGCTTTTACAATTTTCTTCTTTAGAGATCCTGAAAGAGAGATCGGCAATTGGGTAGTCTCTCCAGCGGACGGAAGAATAGATTTCGTTAAAGATGGGAGGCTGGAAATCTTCATGGGATTATTCGACTGCCACATTCAAAGGTCTCCGGTGAGCGGAATAGTTAAAAAGATAACCTTTGTTCCCGGAAAAAAGCGACCGGCGTTTATAAGAGGGGAGAACGAGAAAAAGGTGATAGAAATTGAAAGCGAAGAAGGTACTTTCATCGTTGAATTAATCGCCGGAATTTTTGCAAGGAGAATTATCTGCTGGGTGAAAGAAGGGGAAAAAGTTGAAAAAGGGCAGAGAATAAGCATGATAATTTTCGGTTCGAGGGTTGCTTTGGAAGTGCCCGAAAATTACGTTTTCGTTAAAAAAGTTGGGGAAAAAGTTAAGGCTGGAGAGACAGTTGCTGTGAGAAGATGAAGTTGGCAGATGTATTTTCAATACTGAACGCAACTTTCGGATTCCTCGCCATATACTACCATAATCCCTCCTTTATATTTCTCGCTGCTTTTGCTGATGGCTTGGACGGATATCTGGCAAGAAAATATGGTTCTGGAGAATTCGGGAGAAGTCTCGATACTTTAGCAGATTTTATCTCTTTCGGAGTTGCTCCTACGTATTTCCTCGGAATTTTCGCTTTGCCCTACCTTTTTGCTTCAATTTACCGCCTCGCAAGATTTCTGAACGTAACTAAAGAAGATTTCGTCGGATTTCCTGTAACAGCTTCAGCAATGATAGTTGTTCCTCTCTTTCTGCATTCAAAAAATTTAGCACTTTTTGCAGCGTTACTTCTAACTTTTTTCATGGTCAGCAAGATCGAGTACAAAAAGGTTAAGGATGCGAAGCTTTTGAGTGTTGCAGCAATCCTTATTTTACTCGCTTTCGTCGATGCAAAGCTTTCCGTTGGAATTCTCCTCCTCTCAGTCCTTTATCTCCTTTCTCCCCTCGCTAAAAACTTTTATAAACATTAGTGCAGCCTTTCCAACAATGTCAGTGATAATACTCGACACCACACTGAGAGACGGGGAACAAACGCCTGGAGTTTCGCTCAGCGTTGAGCAGAAACTTATGATAGCTGAAGCTTTGGACAACCTCGGAGTAGACATAATTGAGGCTGGAACAGCCATAGCTTCTGAAGGAGAGTTCAAAGCCATAAAAGCGATAAGCGAAGCCGGGTTAAAAGCCGAGATTTGCAGCTTCGGAAGGATTAAAAAGGAGGATATCGACGCAGCAGCTGATGCTGGAGCTGATTCTATTTTCATGGTCGCCCCATCCTCGGACATTCACATTAAGAGCAAATTTCCTGGGAAAACCCGTGAGGATATAATTCAGATGTCAATTGAAATGGTCGAATACGCTAAAGAGAGAGGCTTAATCGTAGAATTCGGAGGAGAGGATGCATCCAGAGCAGATTTTGAATTCATAAAAAAGTTGTTGAAGGCGGGAGAAGAGGCTGGTGCTGACAGGCTAACTTTCACAGACACAGTCGGAGTTCTAACGCCAGAAAGAGCCAAAGAGATAATGTCAGAGTTGAAGAAAGTCGTAAAGCTGCCAGTGGCTTTTCATGGGCACGATGATTTTGGATTAGCCACAGCAAACACGATTTACGCAGTTAAAGGAGGAGCAGACGAAATACACTGCTGCATAAATGGATTGGGTGAAAGAGCCGGAAATGCAGCTTTAGAAGAGGTTGTAATGGCGTTAGAATACTTATACGGAATAAAAACGAAGATAAACAAGAAAGCGATCTACCCCACATCCAAACTCGTTGAAAAGTTGACGAGAGTAGTCGTTCCACCGAACAAGCCGATTGTTGGAGAGAACGCTTTTACTCATGAGAGTGGGATACACACTTCAGCTGTTTTGAAAGATGCCAAAACGTATGAGCCGATTTCTCCCGAAGTAATAGGAAGAACGAGGAGCATAATCCTCGGAAAACACGCTGGAAAGGCGAGTGTGGAAGCTATAATGAAAGAACTCGGCTACAAAGCCACAAAAGAGCAAATGCAGGAGATATTGAAGAGAGTAAAGGAAATCGGAGACAAAGGAAAGAGGGTCACCGATGCAGACGTTAAAGCGATAATAGAGACCGTTCTTCAGATAAAAAGGGAGAGGAAAGTCGAGCTTCTTGACTTGAAT
>WAQS01000068.1 GCA_015520115.1 Ferroglobus sp. | reverse complement strand
CTGGACGAGATAAACTCTCATGTATGATTATTAAGCGACTCAGCTAATAAACTTTTTAGAAAAGAATCGGTCCCACGTCCTCATATCCCTGCCTTTGCCCCGTCCCAGCCAATTTTTGAAGCTTTTTCGGATTTAAGAGCAAATCCACAGCATTTCTAACGTGCTCTCTAACCCTATTTTCGGCTATTCTGTAAAGTTCCTTTTCATCTTCAGCCTCGTCTTCGTGGATAGTCACATCAATAACGTGTTTTCCTTCAAGTATCTCCACCAAAATCTTTCCGACGGACATAGCCACGTAACTAAGCTTGTCGGTATCCGTTTTTCCTACCCAGCCGAGGGTAATGACGATGTCGCATCCCTTGTCGAAGAGAATCTTAGCTGCTGCTGGCAAATCTTTTATCCCCGGAACTGTGTATCGAATGTATTTGAGGGAGGAATACCTCCTAAGTTCGTCTATAGCTATTTTTCCCATGTCGATTCTCGAAAAAGTTGTGTCCGCTATTCCAACAATCATACAAGCACCTCGTAAGCTTTGCTCAAAGCTGGTTTAATCTCCACTCCCTTCCTAAGCATAACGCTTTCAACCGCTGCAAGAGTTGCTATGATTTCTCTCTTGCCGATGTTCCCCATGTTTCCGATTCTGAAAATCTTACCCTTTAAATGCTCCTGCCCACCGGAAATTGTTATGCCATACTCCTTTCTCAACGTTCCTCTCAATTCGGAGTCCGTTATTCCTTTCGGCATTTTTATTGCTGTGACTGTGTTGGAGTAACTTGAGTACTCGTTGAGTCGTGGGAAAAGCTCTAAGCCAGCTTCGATTGCCCACTCTCTCACAGCCTTAGCGAGCTTTCTGTGTCTCTCTATTCTATTTTCCAACCCCTCTTCCTCTATTATTTTCAGAGCCTCTTTCAAAGCTAAGAAGAGAGGAACTGCCGGGGTGTAGGGAGTTTGATTTTTCTCGGCTTTTTTAACGTAAGCCTTTAGATCGAGGTAGTAAGGAACTTTTTCGTTGTAAAACTCCCAGGCTTTGTCGCTTATAGCAACTGCCGCCAAACCCGGAGGAGCTCCGAGGCACTTTTGCGAACCGACGATGCAAACATCGACTCCCCACTCGTCCATTTTAACCTCGTCTCCCCCAACGCTCGTTATTCCGTCCATAACTACAAGAGCGTCGTATTCTTTAGCTATCTTGCATATCTCCTTTGCTGGATTTAGAATTCCTGTTGAAGTTTCGTTGTGGACAAATGTAACCATTTCGCTCCCGTTTTCAAGAGACTCTCTAACTTTGTCGAGATCTATTGAGTCGCCCCATTCGAATTTGACGTGGTCGACTTCAGCATACCTCCAGGCTATTTCGGCAAATCTCTCTCCGAATTTACCGTTGCTTACGCATGTTATTCTTTTAACCTTAGAAAAGCTTGCAATTGCAGCTTCCATTCCCGCAGTGCCGCTGCCGCTGATTATCACGACGTCACCTTTCGTGCCAAAGAGAGGTTTTAAAGCCTCTCTGCAATACTCGTAAACTTCTTCAAAATCCTTGCTTCTGTGGGAGATCATCTGACTCCCTAAAGCTTTGATTATCCTTTCGTGGAGCTGCACGGGTCCGGGGATCATTAGGAGGTTTTCGGGTTTCATAAGCAAATGCCTTGAGAGTTGTTTATAAACTATTGCCTCAGAAACGGGTGGATTCATCACAGCTCAGTTCGCCCTCGTGTCTTCATCGGCATTAAAAATTAAAATTCGATGCTCTTAAACCTTTTCTTTAGCTTTCAGTAAACGAAAACGATTCCGAAAGTTTTTGCGCACGGAAATTCTTCGGGAGGAATCGGGCGGGCTCTTACCGGATAAACTTCCCATCCGAGCTTCATGGCGAGATGCATGACATCTATGCCCACAGCCTCCATAGCCGGACGGGCTTTCAAAACGAATCTGCAGCGTTTACCCCTAAGCACGTTGCACTCTTGCATCATGCATAAAGCGTGCTGGCAAGATCCGCCGGCGAAACCCATCGCAAAGTAGTATCCGTCGCTGAAAGCTTGAGCTTCAAGCAAGCCGACGATTTCCATGTTTTTTCTGTAGTGCCTTGCTATGTCTATCTCCTCCTTAGGATCAACGAACTCATCCTTTGGCTCAACATCTCTTTTTACCACAATTGCATATCTGTACATCGGAATGATTTTCCTCATCTCTTCAACCGTAGGAGAATGAGGAGGGCAGTTGGCGCAGTTGTTGTAGTGGTGGCACATTGAAATCCTGCACTTCAACCTCAACCTCTCGTCAACTCTAACCATTGTGGCTGGAATTATCTTTGCATCTTCGCAGCCAAGTTTTAATGCGAAGTCTACATATCTGTTTAAGTCTTCAAGAAGCTCTTCATCATCTACGTCCACTTTGGGCAGCTTTGGTTTCTGAAACATCCCTATTGACCTGAGAAATTCCGGAGAAAACCTCGGAAAGAAGTCTTTCCTTTTCTCAGCCTGCTGCATACACAAATTTTGCTAAAAATAATTGTTAAGGTTTTTGGTAAAAGAAAATTGATAGCAACGAAAAAAATTTAGATGTCTTCGAAGGTTATGTTTTCAAGGTTAGCAAGCTCCTTTTCTATGTTTACGATTTCTTCTATCGCCTCCTCCACATCGCTCACGTTAATCTCTATTTTTGCTACTTCCTCTTTAGCTTCAGGTGTTTGCGTTGGAGTTGGTTTTTCAGCCTTTTCAATTGTCTGCTTTTCTGCGCATCCAGCGATTAGTATCGCGAGAGCGGATAGAGTTAGCAAAAAAATAAATCTTTTTTTCATCAGCTACCCACCTCCTCAAGTGCTCTTATGTACTCTCTGAAAGCCTTTCTGAGCTCTTTCATTGCCTCTCTAATCTCTTCCATAGCTTCCTTTAGAGTCTTCTTCCCAAGCTGCATTTTCTTAACTGCCTCGTCTTTGCTTGTTGCTTTTATTGCCTCTTCAAACAAGTCTTTAGCCATTTCCACTTTCTCTTCTGCCCTCTCAAGTGCGCTTAGATAGTTGCTGTAAGCTTCTTCGAGTTCGGTCGTGTTGTAGCCAAGCTCCTTGAGGGTGTATATCTTTTCTTCTATAATCTCTGCTCTCTCCTTTGCTCTTTCTATGGCTTCGATCATCCTCTCAGCGGCTATCTCCCAGGCAATGAGGTAGGTCTCTCTCTTTATCTCTTTCCATTCCTCTCTGAACTCTTTTAATACTTCTCTCAGTTCTTCTAAGCTCGTAGTTTCATTAACTTCACTCTTCCACTCTTCAAGCTCGCTTATTTTCTCTCTTATCTCTTCCAGTATCTCTTCAGTGGCTTCATCGCTCAGGTTTAAAGCCAGTACTCTTGCTTCTAATCTCTTTAAATGAAGGATCGCAACATCTATTCCCGACAACACGTGCATCTTTGCCACTTCCAATCCGAAAGTTTCGTTAAGCATGCCTTTCCTTTTGAGCTCCCTCAGTTTCTCTCTGTACTCGTGGTACTTCTCGTAAGCTTCCTCTTCCTTTTCCTTCATTTTCTTAATTCTCTCTATCCACTTTTCTCTCCATTCTTTCATCTTTTCTCTTCTCTCTTCCATTATCTCTCTTATCTTCTCCCTCTTACTTTCGTTCATTTCCTCTCTAACCTCTTTTCTGTGTTCTCTCACTCTTTCTCCAAAAGTTCTCAATTCTTTAGCTTCTTCGCTAACCGATTCTCCGAATTTCGTTTTGTTTTCTGTTTCGTTTAGCTCTTTAGCCTCTTCACTCACGTCTTTCCCGAATTCTTTCAAATCCTTGGCTTCTTCGCTTACCTTTTTTCCGTATCCCATTTCATCGCTGTCGTTCATCATTTGGTGTTCTTCGTATGCCAGTGCTGCTGGTAGAAGCAACAGCACAGCCAAAGCCAGACCCAACCACTTCATACCGATCACCGATTGAAAGGTCGATTTTGAATTTTATAACGATACTTTTAATTTAACCTCTCTAAATCGCCCCTAACACTTTATGTTGCTTTACGAAGCTTTATAAAAGCTTTTAACTCTTTACTCTAATTTCTCAAGTGAATTTGTAAAGAAAAAAGGGTTCTTGTAAAATCTTTACAACTTACCTTTTCCTAATTACTATTCTCCACTCCTTGTCGCTTATTTTCTCAACGCTCAAAACTTCGTGTCCTTCAGCTTCAACGCTTCTTGGCACATCTCTCACAGCCGGCTCGTGGTCGAGAATAACTTCTAACAATTCTCCTGGCTTGAGCTCTTCAAGTTTTACCTTCGTCTTCACGAAGGTAAAGGGACAGACCTCTCCTCTCAAGTCGAGGGTGATCATAGCTGACAGCTCTCGACGTACTTCTCCGGAATAATCTCTTTAACTCTTCCGCTGCAAACTGGACACTCTGGATCTTTCCTCAACTTCAATTCCGTGAAGTCCATAGTAAGAAGATCAACGTGGAGCATTCTGTTTACAAGCGGCTCTCCTATTCCGAGGAGTAGCTTTATCGCTTCTATAGCTTGCAACGTTCCGAGCACTCCTACAGTAGCTCCTACAACTCCCGCTTCTTGGCAAGTCGGAACGGTTCCCGGAGGAGGAGCGTGCTTGAAAACGCATCTATAACAAGCGCTCTCTTTTGGAACTATGGTCATAAGCTCTCCTTCAAATCTCAGCACTGCTGCGTGGACGAAGGAAACTTCCTCTATAACGCAAGCATCGTTGATGAGAAATCTTGCGACGAAGTTGTCGGTGCAATCAAGAACTACGTCGTACTTTCTTATAATCTCCCTCGCATTTTCTGGGGTGAGATTAAAGGGATAGACGTCAACTTTAACATCCGGATTCAGCTTTTCCACGAAAGTTTTTGCCGACTCGGCTTTGTTCATACCAAGATTGCCGGCATGGATTGTCTGCCTCTGCAAGTTGGAAATGTCCACTTCGTCTCCGTCTACGATTCCTATTCTCCCAACTCCGGCTCCGGCTAAATATTGAATGGCCGGACTCCCCAATCCCCCGGCTCCTACGACAAGAACGCTTGATTCAAGTAGCTTTAGCTGACCCTTCACTCCTATCTCCGGCATTATTATCTGTCTCGCGTATCTCTTTATCTGCTCGTCCGTAAGCATTTCAACCACCGGAAATTGCTGGGATAAATGTTACTTCGTCCCCGTCTTTAAGTTCGGTGTCCAGCCCTTTCAAGTACCTTATGTCTTCTCCGTTCACAAATATGTTTATGAAAGGAGTTAGTTCCCCATCTTTAATTAACCTTTCTTTCAGCTGGGGATACTTTTCGAAGAGCTTGTCGAGGAGCTCTCTTACGGTTCCGACGTTTTCGACCTCTACTTTCCTCTCCTTCGTTATCTGAGTAAATACTGACGGGAACTTTACTTTTATCAAGCCACCACCTCCTCAAATTCTTCGAGCCTCGGTTTTATCCTTACCGTTGTTTCAAGGTAATCAACCAAAGCTTCGGATGTCTTCAATCCGTTTCCGGTCAAGTATATAACTACTACATCGCTCTTATCAATTCTTCCATCTTCGACCAACCTTTTTAATCCAGCTACAGTAACTCCTCCGGCGAGTTCGGTAAATATTCCCTCGGTCTTCGCAAGCAGCTTGACAGCCTCTATCACCTCCAAATCGCTCGGATCTTCAGCGTAACCGCCGCTCTTCTCTATTATCTCTTTAGCGAAAATGCCATCAGCGGGATTACCTATTGCCAAGCTGTGGACGATTGTTTTGATTTCCCTTATAGGTGTGACGGGCTTTCCTTCCTTCACAGCCCTAACTATCGGAAATCCCTCTGGCTGGCATCCGTTGAAGATTACATCCTTCTCATCCACGAGTCCAACCCTCACGAGATCCTTGAAACCTCTGTGTATTGCGCAGAGCAAAGCTCCGGAAGCCATTGGCACAACGACTTGATCTGGAAGCTCCCATCCAAGTCTTTCGGCAGTTTCGTAAGCGAGAGTTTTGCTTCCCTCGGCATAGTAGGGGCGGAGATTTATGTTCACGAATCCCCAGTCTGGATGTTCTTCAGCCACCTCCGTAGCTAACCTGTTGGCATCATCATAGGTGCCTTCCACTTCGATAACCTTAGCTCCGTGAACCAACGCCTGAATAATTTTGTTCTTCTCAATTCCCGCAGGAACGAAGATGTAAGCTGGCATCTTCGCTTTAGCTGCATGAGCTGCTAAGCTTCCGGCTAAGTTGCCGGTCGAAGCGCAACCAAGAGCTTTCATTCCGAACTCTTTAGCTTTCGTCACCGCAACACTAACGACTCTGTCTTTGAACGAGTAAGTTGGATTCGTTGAATCATCTATCAAATATAGGTTCTTAAGTCCCAGCACTTCTCCAAGGTTTTCAGCCTTTATGAACCTCGTGTATCCGGCTCCGAGATCTACCGGCTCAGCATCAACTGGAAGAAAATCCTTGTACCTCCACAAAGTCTTAGGACCTTTTTCTATTTTCTCCTTGCTAACGTTCTCCTTAATCCACTCCCAGTCGTACACAACCTCAAGGGGTCCAAAACAGTTATCGCAAGTGTATAAAGCCTCGGCTGGAAATTCCTTACCGCATATTCTACACTTAAGCCCGATCACCTTCATGTAACAGCGTTTACGATAATATGTATATATAATTTTCTGTCAGCGTTAAATTACAAATAGTAATTAAATGAAAATTACTTTCTCTGCCTCAATAAGCTGTTCCGCCAGTCCGCCAACCCTGTCGACCCAGTCTGGGAGTTCTTCTTCTTTTATTCCGAGAACTTCCATGCTTCCGCTGCAAACTATGACTTCAACGTTGCCGAACTCTTTTCCGAGCTTGACCATCTCATCAAGGGTTTTAATTTTTCCCTCGTTCATTCCCTTCCTTATCTTCTCGTTCTTCTCCTCGCTTCCGCAGTCGAATTTTCCTCTTGCTATGCTTTCTATTGCCCAGTAGGTTAGGAAGATCTTCACTTTTTTGTCCAAAGCCGAGTAGGTTGAGGCAATGCTGAAAGCGTGGTATATCCTATCCCACTCACCGCTGTGAACTATTATGGAGATCATGCTTTCACTTCCTGAGGATCAGTATGTATTTGTTTCCGTCGACGTAGGCTTTAACCAAATTTTTTCTGAATTCTGCTCCAACGCTCTCTGCCGATTTCTTTGACGTGAATATAACTTTTAACGTTTCCCCTTCCTTTAATTTGTTGAATTCAGCTCTTGTTTTTATCGCCGTTACCGGGCAGACTTCTCCGCTTAAATCTAAAACTCTGTCAGCTTCCATTCTCCTCACCGACGAAGGGGTCTTCGAAGGATGAAATTACTTCAAGCACCTCGTCTCTTATAAACTCGCACCTCACGCCGCATATTAAACAGTTTCTGACATAGGTTCCGCTGAACTCCCTGCCGTTGTGGGGGCAAACGCTTTTGCTTATTACCCCGCATTTATCGCAGCAGTGAAATTCCTTGAAGAACAGCGGCTTTATCTCCAAATCTTCATGCTCCTTCAGCATTTCATGGGCTTCGTAGGGCTTGTAATAGCTCCCAACTCCAGCATGGTCTCTTCCAACTATGAAATGCGTACATCCAAAATTCTGCCTCACTATCGCATGCAAAACCGCCTCTCTTGGACCGGCGTAGCGCATTTCCGTCTTCCATATCCCGAGAAAAACCTTATCGGTCGGATAGTACCTCTCTATTAAAGCTTCGTACGCCTTTATTATTACCTCATCCTTAAAGTCCCCCTTCTTCTTTCTCCCTATCACCGGATTGATAAACAATCCGGCGTTACCTCCAGTAAAAGCTTCTACAGCCATTAAAGCTATCTTTTGCACGTATTCGTGCCCTAAATGTGGAGCATTCCTTGTTTGGAAAGCCACGACATAATCCCACTTCTTGAAAATTTCTCTTGTCTGCTCGGGCTTAAAGTCGTAATTTCTGAATCTGTTGTCGATGCTTTCGATAAACCAAATTTTCCCTCCGAGGAGCGTGTCTTTCATCTCGTAAACCCTTCTAACCCCCGGATGCTCTATATCGGTTGTTTTAAAAACGCATCTTGCGTATTCTTTCTTATCGTAGCTGTAAACATCTTCCACTTCGATAACTCCCACTATTTTTCCATCGCAAACCAATGCGTAGCTTTCCCCCTCTTTTCCTTCTGCGTCGAGAACTATTGGAATCGTCCAGCTTAAGCCGTTGGAAAGTCTCCTCTCCCACAAAACGCTTTCGAAGTCATCGCTGCACATAAAACCCTCCAACGGGCTGTAAACTCCGAAGCCTATGTTTTCCACATCCAAGGCGACTTCTCTTCTAACCTCTATCTTCTCAAGCTCCTTGGCTTCCTCCCTAATTCTTTCGTTAGCTATCCTCTTTACGAGTTTTCCGCCATGGGGCTTGATCATTTTCTCACCAGTATCCTTTTTTCCTCTACAACTTCCCCTTCGAAAAGAATCTGAAACACCATCTCCTTTCCGTCTTTCCAAGCTAAAAGCTCGTACCTCTGATCTCCCACGTGAGGAGGAAGGAGGAGTGTTATCGCTTTTGCCGGACACTCTTTAATGCATGCGGTGCAGTGCCAGCATTTATCTGGATAAGCAAGCTCAGGAAACTCGTTCATTTTTATGGCTGAAGACGGGCATATTTTCTCGCATTTCCCGCAGGAGATGCACTTCTCTCTGTAAATCTTTATCACACGTACTCCCTCCTGAAGGTCACTTTTTCCCCAAACTTCGAAACGAGCATGTAGTTTGAATTGCTTAACTCCGGATAATCGCTTCTCATCTGGAACGGGGGCATTCTCGTCTCTCTTCTCTCTATCATGTGGTGAAGCATTGCCTTGGCAACAACAAGCCTGTCTCTTGTTTCGAAAACCCTAAGCGGCTCTCCTCCAAGCTTTAATTTAAGGAGTTTTTCCACCTCACTCAGAGCGTAACTTGCGGAGGCTTCGTTATAGATGTAAAACCTCGGCAAACCTCCGGCGTAGTGATCGAGAACGAACTTCATTCTCTCCTCAGCGTTCTTCCAGTGGTATCCTTCGAATTCCAACTTCAACTCTTCTGGTTTGTAATCGTTTGTTCTCTTTATCTTTGCAGCTTCTCTCGCAGCTATGATTCCCTCAGCCAAAGCTCCGCCAACGTGTTTCAAAGGCACTCCTCCGGCAGCATCTCCAGCAGCGAAGAGGTACTTCACGCTCGTCATTCTTTTTTCGTCAACCCATATTCCAGCTATTGTGTGGGAAGCTGTTAGATAAGGTTCGGAGGGCTGGACTTCGAGCAGCTTCTCCTTTAAATCTATTCCCCTCGCCTTTACGAAGAGGTAAAATAAAGGCCAAGCGTTTAGGTAGAGTTTAATCAGTTCCTCGAACTTATCCTCTTCAACACCCCTCGTATCGAGATATATCGGGAAGTTTCCTTCAAGAATTTCTTTAGTCGGAGCGTAAGCTCTTATCGCTATCGGAGCAGTCTCTCCTCCAAATTCAGCGTACTTCTTTTTCATGAATTCTTCTCCTTTCGAATTTATCAACGGAGCCTTTAAGCCAACGGCAGTGACGCCAATGGGACTGTTCACGTCTTTTATCCTCGGAGGGATGAATCTTATCTCCAAACTCGTCATCTCAGCTCCGGCTCTTATGGCTAAAGAGAAGCCGCTTCCAGCATTGCCCGGAGGATACCAAGGAACCGTGTAGCTGCTGTACAGTCCGCTCGCTCCGCCGGTGGCTATCAAAACAGCTTTAGCCTTTACAAAAACGATTTCTTCGTTTTTCAAATCAAAAGCGTAAACTCCGCAAACTCCGTCTTCAACTCCAAGCTCCACTGAGTAGTGGTGTTCGAGCACGTTTTCCGTCGAATCCCTCGCTATGTCTGCAAGAATTGGTTTTATGTGCTCACCGTAAATCTTTAATCCGAACCTCCCCTGCCTTTCCCATAGGATCGGCAGTCCGTATTCCTCCAAAATTTTTACAGCGTAACCAACCTCTTTTATCAGCGTTAAAGCGAGATCTTTTCTTACCAATCCCATTCCTTGAAATTTTACGAACTCGTAGTAATCTTCCGGCTTGTCTCCCTCGTGAAGATAGGAATAAATGGCGTTAACTCCCGGAGCTAAGCAACCACTCCTTCTTATGTTCGCTTTATCAACTATCACGGATTCAATTCCTTCCTTCTTTGCTTGGTAAGCTGCCAAGCATCCGGCAGTTCCTCCTCCCACTATGGCTAAGTCCGTGTTTATTACTTCCATATCCGTATCCTCCAGTAGCCGTCCTCTTT
>WAQS01000067.1 GCA_015520115.1 Ferroglobus sp. | reverse complement strand
TTTTGCAAAAGCCCTCACCTCGCACGACATCCTTATTCCTTCATCCTCGAATTCGTAGTCGAATTTGACTGAAGTTATCGGAATTGGATGACACATCGGAATTAGCTCTGAAGTCTTTTTCACCGCAAGCGTTCCAGCAACTATTGCCGTGGCTATGACGTTCCCTTTTTCGACTTCTCCCTTTTTAATTGCCTCAATTGTTTCTTTTTTAAGCTTAATAAAACCTTCAGCGGTTGCAATTCTAAGAACGACATCTTTTTCGCTTACGTCAACCATTCTGACTTTCCCGTTTTCTATGTGGGAAAACATGATTTCAAATTTCCGAGAAAGTAGTTAAGGGTTTTGAAGCGAAAGGTTTTAACTTTCTTGTCAAATCAGATTTCGTAATGAAAGCAGTGATAATGGCTGGTGGTTACGCAACGAGGCTTTGGCCAATAACCAAAACGAAAGCTAAGCCTTTACTTCCAGTGGGTAAGAAGAAAATAATAGACCACATTTACGAAAAGCTTCTGCCTTTCGACTTCGAAATCCTCGTCTCCACGAACTTGAGGTTTGCCGAAGACTTTAGAGAGTGGGCTAAAGACAAAGAGGTCGAGGTGGTTGTTGAGGAAACGACGAAAGAGGAGGAAAAGCTTGGAGCAGTCAAGGCTCTTTCGGAAGTTACGAAGGGTATAAATGATGACGTGCTCGTTGTTGCAGGGGATAACATATTCTCCTTCACTCTGGAAGGATTCGTAAGAAAATTTGAAGAAGAAAAGAAGCCGCTCATAGCTCTTTACGACGTTAAGGATAAGGAACTTGCTAAAAGGTACGGCGTGGCGGTGATGAACGGTGAGAGAATAGTGGAGTTCTACGAAAAGCCGGAAAAACCTTTGACGACCTTGGTCGGGATAGGGATATATGCGCTCCCCGAAAAAGTTGTGAAGATGCTTCCAGAGTATGTGAGGGGTGAAAGGAAAGACAATCTCGGAGATTTCGTTTCGTGGCTTGTCAGCAGAGAAGAAGTTTTGGGGTACATCTTCAACGACAACTGGTTCGATGTGGGAAATCCGGATTCTTACATAGAGGCTTTTAAGTGTTACATGAAAAGCTACATAGCCGAAGATGCGAGAATCGACGAGACGAGCAAAATAATAGAGCCGGTGGTTATAGAGGAGGGTGTGGAAGTTAGGGAGAGGAGCATAGTGGGACCTTTTGCCTACATAGGAAAGAACAGTGTTATAGAAAATTCGGACATAAGCGAATCGGTCGTTTTCGAGGATGTAATTCTGAGAAAAGTCAAGCTGTGGAGGAGTATCGTCGATGAGAAATGCGAAATTAGAAATTTAGAGTTGAGCAGCTCGATTATAGGTGGACACGCTAAAATTCAGCGAGGAGAATGATCGGAATATTAGACGGTTACGTTGACGAGCCTTCTTGTTTGGGAGTCCCTCCTTACATTTCTCCCTATCCGAGATACATAGCCGGGATGCTCAAAGATCTGGGATACAGTTACAGATACGTCACGATAGATGAGTTTAGGAAGAACCCCTCCCTGCTCGATAAAGCCAAGCTTGTAATTGTCATAGCCGGAATTGCCGTCCCGGGAAAGTATCTTGGTGGAAAACCCCTCTCGGCTAAAGAGCTAAAACACTTGCTCTCGGAAAAAGATAAGATTCTCGTCGGACCGATAGTTCTCGAAGATCTCGACAAGGAATTAACGGAAGATTATGAGGTTCTTCCTTTCCCCTTCGAACACGCTTTGTACGAAAGGCTTGGCGGAGAAGCCAAAGATTTGAGCAGGAACTTCGTTAACAGGTTTGCCGTTCTCGGAGCGGAAGTTGTGAAGCAGCACAGCGATTATCCGAACGTTATTTGCGAGATAGAAACTTATAAGGGCTGCTATTGGGGAAAGTGCAGCTTTTGCATAGAGAGAATACACAGAATTTCGATGAGAGACCCGGAGTGGGTGATAAAAGAGATAGAAGCTCTCTACAATCAAGGGGTTCGCCACTTCAGGCTCGGAAACCAAACGGACTTCTTCACGTACCTCGGCGACTTTACGAAAGAGATCCCGAAACCGAATCCAGAGGCTCTGAAAAACTTCCACAGAGAGATCTGGAGGAGGTGTCCGAAGATTAAAACCCTCCACTTGGACAACGTTAATCCGAAAACCATAGCAGCTTATCCGGAGGAGAGTAAAGAGATAATAAAGACGATTGTATGCTACCAAACTTCCGGAAATGTGGCTGCTTTTGGTTTGGAAAGCGCAGACGAAAAGGTCGTTGAAAAAAACAATCTTTTAGCGATGCCGGATGAAGTGTTATTTGCGATAGAACTTATGAACAGATACGGAAAATTCGTTGGACACAACGGCTTACCCTACTTTCTACCGGGGATAAACTTCGTCATAGGTTTGAAGGGTGAAACGAAGGAGACCTTCGAGAAAAATTACGAGTTTCTCGAAGAGGTTATGAGAAGAGGTTTGCTTCTTAGGAGGATAAACATCAGGCAAGTGAAGGTTTTTCCAAATACGCCAATGGCTGAAATCGGTTACAAGAACGTTAGGAGACATAAGAAGTACTTCAAAGTATTCAAGGAGAAGGTTAGGAACAACATAGACAACAAGATGCTGCAAAAAATCGTTCCGAAGGGGAGGTTGCTTAGGGACTTGAGATGCGAGGTAAAAAAAGGGAAAATAACCTTCGCAAGACATCTCGCAACGTATCCCCTCTTAGTCGGGTTGATCGGGGAGTTCGAAAGGAACACCTTTGTCGATGCGAGAGTCGTCGATTACGGGATGAGGTCAATAACAGCTGTTCCAATTTTGGATGTAAACGAAGCGAAGTTGTACCAGCTCGAAAGCATTCCGGGAATCGGGAAAACGACAGCTGCGAAAATAGTTTCAGCTAAACCATTTAGGAGTTTGAGGGAACTGAAAGATTTAATAGGAAAGGAGAAGTTCAAAATTCTGCTACCCTACATTTCCCCGATGATGATTACTCCCGCTGCTGAAAATGATGAGAAGTCGCCAAGCTGAGGGGATTTAAACACCTCTTCGAAAGTTTAATTAACTTCCTACGCAAATTTCAAATTAACTTGAATAGTGATCAAATTAATTTGAATTATATAGTAATGCGAAACTTTTATTATCGATCGGGAACAATAAGAGGTGGTAGGGATGGCGGTAAAACTTGAAGAAAAGGATCTGAAAATTCTGAGGTGCTTGGAAGAAAACGGAAGCTACAATCTCGACGAAATATCGAAGATTACGAACATTTCCCGCTCTACCGTACACTACAGACTGAAGAAATTCAAAAAAATGGGGCTTATAAAGGGTACATTGATCGAGCTAAATCCAGAAGCCCTCGGACTTGACATCACCACCGTAACGTTTGTGAGCGTAAGTTACGACAACACCACGCCAGAGGAAATCGGACAGAAGCTCGCGTCGATTTCGGGAGTTTTCGCGGTCTACTACATCCTTGGAGATTTCGATTTCATAGTCATAGCGAGGGCAAAGGACAGAGAGGATCTCAAAAGAATTCTAAGGGAAATACACGCTATCGACGGAGTCGTAAAGACTGGGACTCACTTTGTTGCTTCGATAATTAAAGAAGAGAAAAGGTTGCTGGTGAATTACAATGAGGAGGATCTCAAAAAGCTCTTCTGCGAATGAGTTGACACCAAAGGAGAGGTTTTTAAAAGCAGTTAAGTTGAAAAAGGTAGATCGCCCCCCGGTTTTATCTGCCAACCAGACTGCCACGATAGAGCAGATGGAAAAACTTGGAATATTTTATAAAGATGCATACTCAAGCCCCGAAAAGCTTGCCACCTTAGCTTCCGCTGCTTGGGAAGAACTCGGATTAGAAGGAGTTGGTGTACCTTTTTGCCAAACCGTAGAGGCTGAGGCGTTCGGTTTGGAAGTGAACTGGGGTAAAAAGAAGAGTAGCATTCCGGTAGTTTCCTTTAAGGGTTGTGTAGCTCCGGAGGGAATAGATGTTCCCGAAAACTTCTTGGAGAGGGGAAGAATACCGGTAGTTCTTGAGGCGATCGAAATTTTAGCTGAAAAGTATGGGGACTTTCTTCCGGTGTTAGGGCATGTTATAGGTCCGTTTTCTTTAGCCGCTCACATAGCGAACATAGAGAAGATTCTGAAGATGTCCATAAGAAAGCCCAAGCTCGTTGAGGAGTTTACCGAAATGGGACTTGATGCGATTGCAGAGTACGCGAAAGCCATGGTAGAAAGAGGAGCGGATGCGATAGTAATTGAGAACATGTTTGCTTCCGCGGATGTAATAGGGGCAAAGAACTATGCGAAATTTGCGAAGCCTTTCGATAGAAAGCTGATAAGAAAGATTAAAGGGATAACCATACTCCACATCTGCGGAGATTGCACGAGCATAATCGAGGACATGATAGAAACAAAAGCGACTTGTTTGAGCATAGATTCGAAAACTGACGCAAGGTTTGCGGTGGAAATTTCGAGGGGAAAGGCGGCGATAATGGGAAACATCGACACGATATACACACTTCCTTTCGGAAAGCCCGAAGACGTTGAAGCAGAAACACTTAGAGCGATAGAAGCTGGAATAGACATAATCGCTCCCGGTTGCTCCCTTTCTCCGCTAACTCCGAACAGAAACGTTAGGGTGATGGTTGAGACCGTTAAAAAGATCAGCGTAAAAGCCACCGGCGACTCTTATGCGTGAGGAGGAAGACTTTTTTGTTCGCTGTAATCTTCCGTGAGTTTTGACAGGAGTCTTAGATTTTAAATTTCTATTGGACTTGAAGCGGAGGTAAAAGCTATAAAATTCATTTGAAATTTAACCCCATGGCGGAAAAGAAACTCGTCTTCGTTCTGAGTAAAGGATTGAACTACCCGGA
>WAQS01000066.1 GCA_015520115.1 Ferroglobus sp. | reverse complement strand
TCTTAATAACGGTGTACTTACTTATGCACCAGTAGAAGGGCCAGTGAATAATTTTGCAGTAGCCTACGAGATCCGCTGGAGGGAACTTGGTGTTGGGAATTATGGGTTTAAGCCACTTGCAGTCCTTGCATATGTGCGGAAACTGCTTCACGAATTCTTCTTGCTCTTTCGTCCACACAGCAGGCTTTGGACCAG
Source organism: Ferroglobus sp. (assembly GCA_015520115.1). Classification (GTDB taxonomy): domain Archaea; phylum Halobacteriota; class Archaeoglobi; order Archaeoglobales; family Archaeoglobaceae; genus Ferroglobus. The sequence goes on along the minus strand of WAQS01000066.1, from coordinate 12,593 downwards.
CATCTGGAGGAAAGCTAAATTCGACATGAGAGCTCATTGTCATCACTCCTCCACATGCTCTTCTTCAGCAACCTCACCGACCTTAAACTTGCCGTAAATAGGTTTGCCCGGATAATTGTCCTTTCCCCAGACATCGATGCTCTTTGTTCTGTCAATCCAAGCGAACCTTCTGCTTTCGGCAAATCCAGCCTTCTTCGGCTGGTTGGGCATCGCTCTTATGAACTTTCCAGCGAAGTTCTCTGTCCTCGTTCTTGCCTCTCCAGTGTAAGTCTTTGGATCCCTCATAAGTCCTCTGAAGGGTCTCGTTTTTCCTTCAGTTCCAACTTTTATCGAAACGTACCCTTCATTCGGGTTGTCGGCGTAAAGCGGGAAGATGTCTGCTTCTTCGTCCACCTCTTTATATTCGAGCAGCTCACCGTTTACGAATTTGAAATACGCCACTTTATCGCAGCCGGCACACTTTACCTTCCCTTCCCAGTTCCAGAAGTAATAAGGATCGAGGTAGTTTACCCATCCGCAATCGTGCTCCCAGTAATAAACCAATTAAACCACCCCCTTAGATGATACCCTTCTCCCAAAGCTCCTTCAGCTTGCTCAGCGGATAGCCAAGCAGTTCGTGGTAAATTCTGATGTTGTCTGCTCCAATCGGTCTCCAGATCCACTTGGCTCTTGGTGGTGTTTCACTCATCTTCACAGTACAATCATGCACTAACACGTTTCCAAATATTGGATCGTCGACCCATCTCAGCGTTCCCCTCTCCCAGTAGTGGTCGCACTCGTAAACGTCTTTGGCTGAGAAGACCGGTACGGCTATCAGTCCGGCGTTGTTGAGTATCTCGACCACTTCACTCCTTGATTTATCAGCAGCCCACTCTTCAAGAGCTCTGTAGATTTCTATTTGAGCTTCGGGTTTCAGTCTTTCCTTCAAGCTGCAATACTTCTCCCAAAGGTCTGGTCTGCCAATTATGTAGCAGAGTTCCCTGAAGTCTTCGTCCTGGAATGCTGAGACAAAGACGTACCTGCTTTCCTCGCTTATCTGCGGGTTCGGATGCTCCGGATCGTCAGTCTTTCCAACCATGATGACTCCGTGAACGCAAAGCAGTGTGTCCCAGTTACCCCATCTCTGCCTAACAACACCGAATCTACCGTAGAGGGGGAAAGCGTAGCCAGTAGCTCTTGTCGCACAGCTTATCTGGCTGAGGTCGATGAAGGTTCCTTCGCCAGTCTTTCTTCTGTAGTGCGCAGCAGCTAAAACACCAATGACTCCAATCAAACCTGAATACCAGTCGATCAGCCAGTTGGTTTGTTTCGCCGGATGCCCTCCGAAGTCTTCGTGCCACCCAGTTATGGCTGCTAAGCCACCGACAGCTTGTCCAAGAATGTCGTAGCTTCCCCCGTATCTCCTCGGCCCGTAATTTCCGAAACCACCGAGCCAGATGTAGATTAGCCTTGGATTAACTTCTTTGAGCTGCGGATACCCAATGCCCCATCTGTAGAAAGTCCCCGGCCTGTAACATTCTGCCAAGCTGTCCGAAATCCTGACAAGATCGTAGACTATTTCCTTAGCTTCCGGAGCGTGATAGTCGAGAGTTACGAAGTATTTGTTCGTGTTAGCATGCAGATACCCCATTCCTGTTCCGGTCATTGGTCTGTGGTCAGTTTCTGGCCAGAGGTAAACTTCGTTGAAAGGAGAGGTGTGCCTCATCGGATCTCCAAGCTTTGGCAATTCGATCTTTATCACTTCAGCTCCAAACTCGCCAAGAGTTGCTCCAACGTGTGGAGAAAGAATGTACATCGTTGCCGAAATGTGTCTCCAGCCTTTCAAAGCCTCTGGCTTGTCCCAGACTTTGTTTGGATCGAATAGTTTTTTGCAATACTCCTCAAACGGTATCTTTTCCAGATCTTCTCCAGTTTCGGGGTCTTTATCGTAAGGAGGATCGAAACTCCAGCTTCCCTCTTGCTTATACCACTTCATCTCTTCCTTCATTCAAAACCACCTCACTCGTGATACCAGGTTGTAACACCTTCTTTAGCAAGCTTCTTAATCTCCTCAGGACCTAAGCCAAGGTACTTGGCAAAGATTTCTCCGTTATCAAGTCCGAGCGGTCTGCCAACCCACTTAATCCTTGCTGGCGTCCTGTGTTGATGGGCAAGCGGAGAGTTAGCTATCAGAACCCTACCATAGTGCTCGTCGTAAACTTCTGTCACATGCCTTCTGTAGATGAAGTGCTCGTATTCAGCAACTTCGTCAATCATCAAAACCGGTGCTGCCGCAACCTCTCTTGCGTTCATCTTCACTTCAGCCTCAGCTCTCGTGTTCTTCGTTAGCCAGTGAGCTGTAACTGTGTAAGTCTTTATCAGTCCTTCAAGAGCGTTTCTTGCTGCCATCTCTTTGAGGAACGGATCTTCAGCTATCAGTCTTGCTCCTTCCGGATCTTCTTGGGCTATGACTTGCAAAATTCTGTACCAAAGCCTGTCTGATTGTCCGCCAATCATCATGTAACCGTCTTTGCAAGGGTTCCAAGCGTACTGGTTTAAGTTTGGATCCCAACCGCCTATTCTTGCCTTAATGCTTCCATCGAAAGCGTACCAGCTTATGTTGAAGTCGAGAATTTCCATGAGGGCTTCGGATGCTGCAACCTCTATAAACTGCCCCCTGTTGCTAACGTTTTCTCTGTAATACAGAGCAGCAAGAATCGCCACCGTTCCCCAAACTCCCGCAACGATATCCGCTATCCACTCCCCTGACCTCGTTGGATTTCCTCCCTTTTCTCTTGGAAGCAAATCGGCTGGGAAGCCAGTTGAGTGTATGTACTCGCTTGCTGCCATACCTACCGGATCGAGCATCCACTGACCGTATTTTGAAGTTTTGTCCTTCATTGGACCCCACTGTCCAAGCTGTCCGAACCAGACGTAGATAAGCCTCGGGTTTATCTTGCTGAGCTGTCTGTAGCCGATTCCCCACTCATCAAAGGTGCCGGGTGGATAGTTTTCCAGAACAATGTCGGCTTTAGCTGCAAGCTTCTTGAAGAGCTCCCTACCTTTCGGATGCTCCAGATTTAACGTTATGGAGTACTTATTCCTCTGCTCGTGGATAAAGGTAGGACTGACTTTCTCACCGGTATAAATGTCCTCAAACGCATATTCTTCCCTACCGAAGGGATACAAGTACCTCAGCGGGTCTCCGGTAATGGGTTCAACTTTAATAACTTCAGCACCAAGCTCAGCTAAGTAGCTTCCCGCTGTAGCTCCAGCTAAGCCCCAGATCGTGCAGTCCAGGACTGTTATGCCATCCAAAGCCCAAGGCTTTCCTTCGGCTTTTTCCCAGCTTATGTTCTCTTCAATGAACTTTCCATAGCTACCATCTGGGTCTCTCGGATCCTTAACCCACGGAGCGTAGATTTCTTCCTTCTTCCTTGGTGGAGTTACGGGCCAAGGTCTCGGCAGCAGCGTATCTTTTATATCGTTAATCTCAAGCTCGATGTATTTTTCCTCATATTTTTCTTCCCCCATCCCTTCACCTCCACGATTTGACATGATATATTATTGTCAACAATATAAGTTTAATGGTTTTTAATGAGTGTTGAAGCGAGACAATAAGTTGGCTGGATAATTATTTTGCCCATTTATTATTTAATTTTTGATAAAATAGATTTGAACTCTTCAATTCTCATAGCCTCTTTAACCTTTCCTGCCTCATACAGAGCGGTAGCAAGAAGCAGCTTGATGTTTCTATCTTCCCTAATTTCAAGGGCTTTTTTAAAGTGATTTGCAGCTTCATCGAACTTTCCCGCCTTCATCGCTGCCACTCCAACAATGTGGTGGGATTCAAAAGTGTCATATCCGTTAAGCAACTCTTTAACAGCTTCGAATTCCCCCTTATCCGCTTTTATCGAAGCCAACCCAAAGAGTGCTTCTTCATCAAATTCGAGTTCCAGCTGCTTTTCCAAAGCGTACTCTGCTTCTTCAACCATTCCGAGAGACAACGCTTTCTTAGCCACCTCCTTCAGAGGTTTATCAGGCTCAAGAAAACTTAAAGCTTTCAGGTAAGCCTTGTCGAGAATTTCTCTCGCCCCTTTCAAAGCGTAGTAGCCGTGTCCGGGAAATATCGCTGAGATTTCCATCTTCCTCAAATGCCTCAGCGAAATTATGTAGTCTACCAACCTCCCTCCAAGGCTCTCGTCAATTACAGGGTTAACAACGACCGCATCTCCTGAAAAGAGGGCATGTTTTTCTTTAAGATAAAGGCTGAGCGAATCTATCGTGTGCCCCGGAGTCTTCAGAATTAACGCTTCTTCTCCTCCGAAATTAATGTTCTCTCCACCCCTGACTCCCACAACTCTCACTTTCTTCCCAAACGTTTTCGCTCTTTTTTCTATCGCATCCCTCATAAGTTCGTGAACGTAAATTTCGACGTTATCGAAATCTTTGTAGGCTCTAAAGAGTTCAAGCAAGCCGAGGGTGTGATCGTTGTGGGAATGTGTCAAAAAAATCTGATCGATTTCGGAGATTTCTCCCACTTCTTCTTTAAACTCGAAAAAAGCCGTGTAATCGTTTCCAACATCGATTAGAGCAATTGAAGAGTGCTTGAGTGCGTAAATGTTGGAAGAAAAGCCGTAACCTTCCAAAAATAAAAGGTTTTTAAAACCTTCAACTTTTTCCCACATTCTACTCAACGTAGTCAAGGGTGTAGTGGAGCTTTAACCTTTCGTCTGGCCAGAACTTTCTCTGCTTTGTTTCTCCCGGATAAACTTCCTTCTCTTCTCCGTCCTGAATTATCGCATTTACCGTCAGCTCCAAGAAGTGCCATGCTGTAAGCTTGTACTTCGCTATGAAGTCATGGTCGACAACAACAGCCATTCCGGTGAATCTTGAGGTTTCCCAGACGAATTCTTCGTTGGGCTCAGCCACAACTTCTCCTGTTTTTCCGGCGTATATTTTTTCCACTACTCCCTTTACTTTATCTCCGGGCTTCAGCTTGTAATCTTCGTAGAGTTCTTTTGGCAGGTAGAACCACAAAGCTTCCTCGTTCTTCGCTTTCACGTATCCCCTTACGAGCATCGGATCGTAGCCGCATAAGACAACTCTCATTTTCTCCGGCATTTTTATCACCACTATTAATCATGGTTTAAGGGAAGAATAAAAACATTACTCTTTTCACCAGATGAGCCGACAACGAAACATGGAGTTCGAGTATAAGGGGAGGAAGGTGAAGGTTCAAACCCTTGAAAAGGGAAAGGATTACTCGACGATGGTCGTCCACTTCGAACTTCCGAATTCTGAACACCACGGCTTTCTACTCAAAGTGGGAGATAAAATAGTTGCAAAGGGAGAAATAGCAAAAGCTGTGAGGGATGCGAAAATAGACGGAGTGGAGATGGCTGTAGCTCCTCCGGCTGATACGAACGCTTTGATAATGCTGAGAATCAGCGGAGAAGAGAGGGAAATCCTCGAAAAGGTTTTGGAGATCGTCGAAAGCTTTCTGAAGGAGAGGGGTCTGATTTGAGGAGAGTAAGATTCGGAGAAACCGATCCCTTCGGCGTGACTTACTTCGTTTCCTACTTTAACTACTTCAAAGAGGCTTTAGACGAGTTTTTGAGAGAGAAGGGAATAAAACCGGAGCTCTTTTACAGAAATCCTCAGGAAAACTACGCTTTCCCGATAGTCTATGCGGAGGGGAAATTCAGATCCCCTACAAAATACGACGATGAGCTTGAAATCGTCGTTTCCGTTGAGGAGTTGAAAGAAAGCAGCGTTACATTTCGATTCGAGGCGAGAAGAAAAGATTTGGTCGTCGCCGAAGGTAAAATTTCATGCGTTTGCATAGATAAAAGCTGGAAGAGAAGGAAGATGCCCGAAGAGGTCAGAAAGGTTCTTCAAAGCTGAACTACAAGAAGATGATTTCCGTAGGGTTTAAGGGAATAGTCCAATCCAATCTTTTCAAAAAATTCTTCTATCTCCCTTAAAGATGGGAAAGACCTGAAGCCCGGGATTAAGGAATAATAAAGGTTGAACAGCTCCACCCTCTCCGGCTGCAAATCGACGAACAGCTCCGAGAAAATAGCTATGCTCCCCTCGTATCCCAAAGCTTCCAAGGCGTTTCTTAAAATTCCGCTGATAGATGAATATTCGGCTACTGCTGAAATTATCGCTACATCGTAATTTTTATTGAAATGGATTCTCGATTCCGCTTTGGAATGAATCAACCTCACTCTATCGATCAATTTTTCGTTTCTACATTTCTTTTCCGCTATGTTGAGGAGGGGTTTTGAATAATCGATTCCCACATACAACCCCGAGCTTCCGATGAGAGAGGAGTAGAATTTCGGTGATGCGCTTCCGCAACCAAAATCAACAATCTTGTCTCCAGAGCCTATTTCGAGGATTTCTGCAATAGCCCTTCTGACGTATCTGTAAATTCCCGATTCAAGCCAGAGGTTCCAGAGGTCAGCATCTTTTATGAATCCGAGAGTTATGTTCGGATGTTCCGGATGGATTAAAGCGTAGTAAGAGGAGCGATCCATTGCATCAACAAGATCAAGGATTTTACCGTCCCTACAATTCTTTAAAGCTTCGCAGGCTTTGCTTAGCACACTCTTATCGAATCTCTCTCCATACTTCTTCCACCTTTCGGCATAGTCTCTATTCGCATAATTCCCATTAAATCTCAGCAGGAAAACGTAGGATTTCAGAACCATATAACCGTAAATCGAATCCATCATCGCATCGAGCTCGTGCAGTAACTTCATCATATGTAGTCACCGTAAACCTCTCTGACGTAATCCACAACTTTTCTGCCGAGGTCCGTTATGCGGTAATACTTGTAACCGTCTTTTTCGATCACCTCAACAAGTCCAAGTTCGATGAGGGAACTCGAACCATTGTATCTGTTCCCCATCCCCTTCAAACAACCAAGAACATTAGTGGGATCGCTCCTCACCCTCCTCGAAATATTCGCGAGATAGTCGTAATTCGGATAAATGCTGTAAAGGTAAAAAAGTACTTTTTTGCGAAGAGAGCTTTTATTTATGCTCCTTAGAATGTGGGGGTCGATCGTAATAATGTGGGGAGACTCGAACATCTTTAGCTCACCTATTACTATCATTATCACTATGCACTATATAAGAATTTTCTACAAAGACGTGGAGATAATATAACGTACATTATACAAACAAATTTAAATACCACCCAATCCGAGCAAGGATTTAATCGCCATCTGGCTTGCGTAACCGCTTATCGCAGCAACCCAACTCATTCCGACGGTATGGATCAGCCCAGCCATAAATCTACCGCCGTCTATTATTTTTATGGCGAACGTTGCCATTATCGCATGCGCCATCAGCAACAGCGTAATGAGATTCGAAAGTACTGAAAGATCTTCAGGAGGAACTGTGTGGAGAATCGCTCCAACTACTTCCCCAGCAATTTGCAAAGAGGAATAAAGGCTGTTCATCGATTCAACGACGCCAAAAGATATGTACAGAGCGAAAGCAATTCCCACGATAACACCGTAAGCTATTCCGATAAACGAGCTTGCCGACTGACTTCTTCTTGCTCTGAGGTTGTTTATCGTAATGAAGTTTTCGGAGATAATTTCTGCCGCATCTATCGGATCCGTTCCAAGATTTATCGCTTCAACGAACATGTCCGTGAATCTGTAGATCAGATTGCTGTTAGTTGATATCGCAAATTTTTCCCAAGCTCTCCTCTTGTTTATTCTCGTTTTCAGTCTTTTATACAAAGCTCTCACGTCCTCCGTAAGAGCCCCGAAATCGTGAGCGGTTAAGTACTTCAAAGTCTCAAGAATGTTACCCCCTCTTGCAGAGGCTGATGCTCCGAGACTCATGAAGAACGAAGGAGCGTTTTTGTCCTTATCCTTAATCATCTTCTCTTCTTTTTTAGCCGCTATTCCGGGGATTAAGAGAGGAGTTATCGACAACGCCATTATAAACGAGAAGGGAAGAGAGATCAATCCATAAACGTAATTTGCAAAGAGTAAAGCCGTAAACACTACTAAGAATACGACCATTGATAATGCAAACAGCCTGTAGAGCTTTCTGTCAACGCTCGTATACTCTCCAGAGGTTTGCCAGAGCGGATCTTGGGGGGCTACAGCTTTTAAATAAACGATAACACCGATTTCCGCTATGAAGAAGAAAATTACTATGAGGTACATGACGAACATCACGTTCAAGCCAGTCAAGAAAGGCATAATTATTCCGAAGGCTGCGAAGAAGCTCAAAGAAAGAATAATTGAAACGTAAATTTCTTTAAAGATGTCGACGCTGTAAAGCTTCCCGTTGTAAAGCGTTGCGAAGTCCTCCATAACGACCTTCTGCTCCCTCTTTATGAACACCTTGAAATCCTCTCCGCTGTCGATTTCGTGTGCCATTCTGTCAAGGAAGTCCGCAAAGAGTTTACTTGGCGTTCTCTTCGCTATAAATCTGCAAGCTTGTGCAAGACTTATCTTCCACTTCGCCATGAGCAGGTAGATTTTCCTTGTTTCTTCTGCAAGAGCTTTGTACTCTTTTCTCTCCGAAAGAATCTTCATCATTTCTTTTCTATCGATTTCCGAGATCGAGAGTACACCAAGATGGGTTATGTAGAAGTGAATGTTGTTTTCGATATCGTTTCTAAATCTGACCTCAATTATTTTCGGGTAAAGCAAAGCTGGAAGAAAGATGAAAATTGGAAGAGAGTAAAACAGAATTGAGAAAAGTCCTAAACCAAGTCGGGGAACGTAAATAATGGCAAAAAGATAGGCAGCGATAGCGGCAGCTAAGGATGGCAGGAGTATGAACCGAATGTACCTTTTCGGCTCTATCCCAAGATGTCTCAGATTCATGCTATCACAGCCTGAAAGGCAGTCCTTCCATTCCTTTCTTGTAGAAATTCCAGATTATCTTTACAACCTCGTAGTAGTCGAATATCTTCTCCTCGACCATTCTACTTAGGATTCGCGCTCTCAGCTCCATTTCTTCGTAAATCTTCCTCGGATCGTCAAATCCCGCTGTCTGAGCAATTTTGTTTTCAAGAACGTAGCTGTTGTAAAGTCCTCTGAAGACGTGAGTGTCCGTAACGCTGTCCCACTCGAAAACGGATCTTGTTACCACTCCACCTATCTCCTCGTAATAGCCTTCTATCTCCTCAACAACCAAACACCTTCTGAGGAACTGTCCCTTTCTGTAAACAGCTTGCTGAATTAAAACTACGTTCAGGTTGTCTATGAAAGTTATAGGAACGTTGATCGGGTCTCCCGTCAAACGCTGAATCAGCTTTTTAACGCTTCCAGCGTGAAAGGTTGCTAAAACCGGATGCCCAGTCTGCATAGCCTGGAAAGCTATCGCTCCCTCTTTTCCTCTGATCTCTCCGACTATGATGTAGTTAGGTCTGCTTCTCAAAGCTGCTCTGAGCAAGTCGAAAAGGTCGACCCTTCCGACCTCTCCCCTTTCTCTTGTGTTCAGCTGCTGCCACACCGGATGGGGGACTTGGACTTCCGGAGTGTCTTCAGCAGTGTAAACCTTCGAATCCGGCTTTATAAACGGGATCATTGCATTAAGGGTAGTTGTTTTCCCGCTTGCCGTCTCTCCGCTCACCCATATGCTCATGCCGTACTCCAAGCAAAGCCAGAGGTAAGCGGCTATCTCAGCCGAAAGGGTTCCCCAAGCAATCAGCTGGGTTATGCTGATAGGAACAGCTGTAAACTTTCTTATCGTGAAAGACGGACCTTTAAGACTGACGTCCGTTGAGTAAATTATGTTTATTCTGCTTCCATCCGGCAGAGATCCATCAACGATCGGCTCTTTTTCGCTCACCGGACGACCCATTCTCTCTCCAAGCCCTTTCAAGAATTCAGCCATCTTCAACTCGTCGCCGAAGTCTATGTTCGTCGGCATCATGTCGAAGATCTTGTGGACTACGTGAGTGTTCTTCGGACCGATTACGTGGATGTCCTCTATGTAAGGATCCCTTATCAGAGGTTCGAGCGGTCCGACTCCGAGAACCTCCCTCTTTATTAGGTATCTGAACGTGTAGGCTTCTTCGTAAGTTAGCGGAATCTTCTCGATTCCAAGGGAAAATCGGCTTCTTTTCTTGTACGGCTTCTTATTTCTCGTAATCTCCGTAACCTTATCGAAAAGCGTGTCGATTAACTTCTCCATCTCTTCTTCGCTCTGCGGCTCTTTCTCGTAAGGAGCGAGCTCAAGCATCATGTCCATTACAGCTCTAAACTTCTCCTCTTCTTCCGTCGTTTTTATTCTCGGCTCTATGGCGATGTAATGCTTTTTTCCGTCTCTATCCGTCCAGATGTGGATGAAAATTGGGTCTCCAACGGGGTAAATTATGTTCGGTCTCGGTAAAGCCTTCATATCCCTTGAAAGCTGAACGACGAAGTTAGGAATCGTTCCCTCCCTCTTTCTAAAGTTGTCCAAGTACCTTTTGAGATGCGGATTTCTTTTCAAAGCTACATCGAGCTTATCGGAAACGATCGCCTTCATTTTACGCCACCGCCGCTATTTCAACCACTAATCCAATCTTCGGCTCAACTCTGAAAGCTATCTGCTTCTGATACTGCATTTGGGCGAGATTGTACTTTTTGATTGTCATCGTGTTTTTTATGTCGGCTCCGAACTTCCTCAGACTGCATTCGGCAAGAAAAGTTGCGGCACTCTCAAGTTCAAGGAAAGACGCTTCATCTATCTCCCCCGGAACCACGGTGGCGATAACGGCTTTCCCCGTTGCTGCGATTCTTTTAATGAAGCTGACAAGATCTATTGCCGAGTTCGGATTTATGTCGAATTTGACGAGAGCTGAGAGGGAATCTATGATTATTACATTGCTTTCAAAAATGTGTCTGCCTGAGATTAACCTCTCTATGTACCTCTCTCTCTTTTTAACCTCGCTTATAAGCGGATAAACAGGAAAAAATTTCAGCCTGCCAGAAATTATGTGCTTCTCAACACCGTAACCCAAACTTGACATTTGCTTTATGAAATCGACGGTTGTAAGCTGAGAGGAAACGTAGCTAACGGAAACATCATTTTTCAGCAATCCGTAAGTTATTCTCTGGCAGACGACGCTTTTTCCACTTCCACTCTCTCCAACGATGAGACCGAACGTTCCCTTAGGAATTCCTCCGCCTATTTTTTTGTGAAATTCGTCGTTCTCGATTTGCACTGAGTACAGATTCACCATGCTCTCACCCCGCAAACTTGAAGGTTTTCTTCACTCCAACGTCAGTTACAACGATCAGATTAGCATCGCCGTTTATCCGAGAAGAGTAAACGTAAAGAGTAGCCGTTTCCCCCGGCTTTATCGCAACCTTGTCAGATTGGAAATTAACGACCTGTCCGTTGAGGATTATCGTGAGTGTGTTATTCGTCAGAAGAATTTCCTCCGTCCCCGTGTTTTTTATGTAGATGATGTAAGCACCAAGGGTTGAATTGTAAATCACATTTGCCGGATCGTTTATTATGGAGAAATCCGTTCCTATCATTTTTTTCAGAACTTCTCCCTGTTCTCCAGCCTCTATGCTTATTTTCTGCACCGTGACGAACATTATCGCTGAGGCTGAAGATGCGATGATTACCGCTGCTATGAAAAGGATCAGGTGCGATGCAACTTCCCCAAATCCCATTTCAGCTCACCGTGTATGTCGCATAAATTGCGTAACCGTTCTCTGCAACTATCTTAAGTCTGTGAGTTGTCCCTATCCCTCCGCTTAAGTTGTTAGATGATATTTCCACGTAAGTTTCCGGGTAGAGAACTGTTCTGTTATAGCTAAAGTCCACCAAAACTCCATCAACGAGCAAATCAAATTTGCTTACATTCAGCGTCGTTGTGCCAGTGTTCTTTACAACAACGCTGAGGTTGTGGGATGTATTTGTTCCTACGGCGTTTATCGAGATGATATCGAGCTTCGTGTTCGCCTTGTTTACAGCATCCTCCCTCTCGGCTTTAAGCTTGTAAACGTAATCCTTAAGCTGGAGGTAAAAAGTTGAGTAAGCCAAGCCGACTATAGCAAGCGAGGCGACGAAAATTATAACGAAAGCGGCAGTGGTGCTAAATCCCATTGATCTCGCTGACCTCCTTTTTTATCCTGTATATCTGTCTTTCGACTTCTAAGAGCAAATCTCTGTTCAGTCTGCCGGTTCTCAAAGCCTCTATGAAGAGAAGGGACATTATGTGATCCTGAACGTTCATGTAGCCAACTGGTCTCCAGTCCGATTTTTCGTGGTAGAGCTTTATTCCTTTAGCGTACCTTATTACATCGAACATGACATCCTCGGAAATCCAGCCGATGTCGACGTAGTAGTCAAGGAGATCGTTCAACCCGTCGTAACCTACCCTTTCTATCATGAACTCTATCCATTTCAGGAGGAACATCATAGCTCTTGTCGTTTTCGGAATTGAAGCAAGTTTAACTTCTTTTTTTGGCAATTCTTCGAGTTCCGGTGAGGTTTTGAGCGGCTTTTCCAGTTCTGCCGAAATGTTAGACGACTGTTCAACCTTAGCCGGCTTTTCAACTTCAACGCTTTTATCTTCCGGCGTTTCGTAAAATTCTTCGTAAGCCTCCTCAAGTTTCTTTTTCGCCC
>WAQS01000065.1 GCA_015520115.1 Ferroglobus sp. | reverse complement strand
GCTCATAGCGTTCAGAATTTTGCAGGGAATTGGGGGAGCTATGATCTTCGCAACGGGAATAGCAATCCTCACATCGGTTTTTCCGTTAAAAGAAAGAGGAAAGATACTCGGAATCAACGTAGCCTCTGTTTACACCGGACTCAGCTTAGGACCTTTCTTCGGAGGGATTTTAACCCAAAACTTCGGCTGGAGGAGCGTTTTCCTCGTCAACGTTCCAATTGGAATCTTCATAGTTATCCTCGCGGCATTAAAACTGAAGGCAGAATGGGCAGATGCAAGAGGAGAAAGCTTCGATTTCATCGGCTCGGTGATTTACAGCTTAATGCTTTTGTTTATAATGCTCGGATTCTCTGAATCCAACTTATCTTTTCTTTTTGCAGGCTTCTCCTTACTCTTACTCTTTATTTTCTGGGAAAGCAGGATTGATCACCCTATACTGGAGATCGAACTTTTCAGGAGAAACGTAACCTTCACCCTCTCAAATTTGGCAGCATTACTCAACTATTCCGCCACGTTTGCTGTTGCGTATCTTTTAAGCCTGTATCTTCAGTACATCAAAGCTTTAACTCCCCAGCAAGCTGGATTCGTTCTGGTTTCTCAGCCGGTAATGCAAGCTTTATTTTCACCCTTCGCAGGCTGGCTTTCGGATAGAGTGGAGCCAAGAGTTGTCGCTTCAGCCGGAATGGCTATAACCGCTTTCGGACTTCTGATATTTTCAACAATCGACGAAAGCACGAAACTTTCCCTCATAATATCCAATCTTATGCTCATGGGATTCGGATTTGCATTGTTTTCTTCTCCGAATACAAACGCTATTATGAGTTCCGTTGAAAGGAAATTTTACGGATTAGCCTCCGCAACTCTTTCGACAATGCGCGTTGTCGGACAGATGTTGAGCATGGCTATCGTCATGTTAATCTTCGCCATTTACATCGGAAAGGCTCTGATCACACCAAAAATCTATCCACTCCTCCTTGAAAGTACTCGAACGAGTTTTGCGGTATTCTCTGTTCTCTGCTTCTTCGGCATATTCGCTTCTCTTGCGAGGGGGAGGGTGAGGTAGCAGCATTCTTAAAATATCCTTCTGATTTTCGGGATCTCGTCAAAATCTTTATCGTTTGATAATATAATTTCAATACCGTGTTCAAGCATTGTAGCCAAGTGTATTCTATCTTCAAAATCTTTTGGCTTCTTCAACATTCTTGCTCTTTCAAAGATTTCACTTGTTAACGGCAGAATTTCGATTTCAAGCTCTTCCAAAATTGTAGCAACATTCTCAAGCTTTGTAAGCACGTAGAGCAACCATATCGTCAGCGCTGAGGTTGCAAGCGCATATCGTTCAATAAGATCTTTGGATCGCTCTCCAAATTCCTCGTGAGCTGTGAGATAGTAATAGAGAACATTCACATCAATATATATCCTCTCGGAGGATTTTTTCTGTCTCATGTTTCACCGCTTCGTCTATTTCTTCTGCCGTCTTATATCGTGGCTTCACGATTCCGTAATATTTTTCGATAGCAGGTTTAATTGGAATCAGAATTATCTTGTCATCTTCCAAAACCACTCTGAATCTCCTGTGTTTTACAGCATTTCTTATATTGGCTGGTAGGTAAATTCTGCCCTGCGCATCCATTCTTACTTCCATATTTCCAAACTTTTTTACCAATATATTAACATTTTGGTTTAAATTTTCTTAGCCTCGTCAATTTAACCACTCCAAATGCAAGAAACTGAAATGCTGCAACAAAAATTATTCCGTAGCTGATTGCAAAATTATTGCGAGAGAAGAAAGACAAAAAGATTTAGTCCTATGTTAAAAACACCAAGCCAAGTACAAATTATCCAGAAGGTTGCATCTTTAAGTGGATTGTAGTTTCCGGTTTCAATTTTCTTCCGAGTGTCAGCGAAAGCTTCTCTAAAAGAGTCGTAACCAAAAATCCTCAAAACGAGAAAAGCGGAGAGAGTTGCAGCAATTATCGTAAGAATTACCGCCGCAAAAAATGTGTCGTAAGTGTCGTTGCAGCTTTCAGCCAAGTATGGGAATGTATAGGGGATTAAAACAAGAGGAGAGCATGTTATTGAGGCGTGAAGCGGTGGTATAGCTACCAAAATCAGAGTCACGGTAAAAATTTTCATTTTCTTCAAATTTTCGGGAAATAGGAAGAGTGTAAGCGAAAAGGTTGTCCAGCAAGCAGAAACAAGAAGAGGATTCCATGGATAACGATAATCAAAAAAAGCTGCTAAAGCCGAAAAAGCAGAAATTACGACAAGAAAAACATTTCTGTTTTGCATAAAATCGTATCTCAAAATTCGAATGAATGGATAAACAGCAAGCAAAAAGAGAGAAAGATAAAAGAGAATCACGTTAGATACATGTGCAAAAATAAACAAAACGAATTTTGCAGCTGATATCACACTGCCATAAAAAACCGTATATGCTGCAAGAAACCAGCCAGCGAAGAGTGGTAGAAACAACGCTAAGCCAAGATCGTTTGATAATTCGTATTTTCTTCTTTTCTTCACAGCTTCATACCACTTAACATTCATTTCCCCGATAATCTCATGAAGCTTCAGAATGTCTTTAGCTGAATATCCGTGTCTTTTCAATACGGCAATAGCTACAAGCGGGGTTATAGTTGTTGTTAAAAGCATGATTAACGCAATTTGGAAGAGCTTTTGCTCGTTTAATCCCTTTTCTTTGATTGCAAGATGGACGAAAAGGATTCCAACGATAACTCAAGATTTAAATATCTCCCAATCACCTCATTAAAATATGTCAAAAGACGTTCCTCTTCCGGAAGTTAACATAGGAATGGTCGGTCACGTTGATCACGGAAAAACAACACTTGTTGCTGCTTTAAGCGGAGTTTGGACGGACAGACACAGCGAAGAACTCAAGAGGGGAATTTCGATAAAGCTTGGATATGCTGACGCAACTTTCAGAAAATGCCCTTTGTGCGAACCTCCCGAAGCTTACACAGTTGAGGCTGTTTGTCCAAAACACAACGTCGAGACGGAGATACTTAGAACGGTGAGCTTCGTCGATAGTCCCGGACACGAAACGCTGATGGCAACAATGCTGAGTGGAGCTGCTTTGATGGACGGAGCTGTTTTAGTTATAGCAGCCAACGAAAAATGTCCGAGACCGCAAACAAAGGAGCATTTGATGGCTCTCGAAATAATCGGAGTCGATAAGATCGTAATAGCTCAGAACAAAATCGACATCGTTCCAAAGGAAAGAATTCTCGAAAATTACAGAGAAATCAAGGAGTTTGTTCAAGGAACAATAGCCGAAAACGCTCCGATAATTCCAATCTCCGCTCAACAAAAAGTGAACGTGGATGCCCTCATCGAAGCGATAGAGGAAACGATACCAACTCCGGAAAGAGACCTCTCTTCAGCACCGCTCATGCACATAGCAAGGAGCTTCGACGTGAACAAACCCGGAACTCCTCCGGATAAACTTCTTGGGGGAGTTGTAGGCGGAAGCTTGGCGAGGGGAAAGCTTAGGGTAGGAGACGAGATAGAGATCCGCCCGGGAGTTAAGGATGAAAGAGGTAACTACAATCCGATATACACGGAGGTCGTGAGCATAATGGCTTCGGGAAGGCAAATCGAAGAGGCTACACCCGGAGGACTCATAGGAGTGGCAACGAAGCTCGATCCGTTCTTAACCAAAAGCGACGGGCTTGTAGGCAACGTCCTCGGACATCCAAACGAGCTGCCGGACGTTCTCTACGAATTCACCATGGAGGTTCAACTGCTTGAAAGAGTTGTGGGAACTGAGGAGGAGATTAAAGTCGAGAAGATAAAGATGAACGAGCCTTTGATGCTTGCCGTCGGGACTGCGATAACTCTCGGAGTCGTTACTTCAGCGAGAGACGATGTCGTGGAGGTAAAGCTGAAAAGACCGGTCTGCGCTGAAGTCGGAGATAGGGTGGCTATAAGCAGGAGAGTCGGAACGAGATGGAGGCTGATAGGAGCGGGAAGGATAAGGTAAAATCAGCCGTCTTAGATACGAACGTTCTAATCTACATCTTCACTCAAAAAGTTGATCTCCTCGATCAGCTTCGTGAACTCGGCTTTAAGAAATTTTTAGTCCCAGACAGAGTTTTCGAGGAGTTAAAAAACCTCAGCATTTCTTTAACAGGAAAAGAAAAAAGAGCTGCTAAACTTGCGATAAAGCTTGTAGAAAACTGCAGAGATTGCGAAATCGTTGAAAGCAATACCGTCGGAACTGATGATGCTCTTTTGCAAGTTGCCAAGAAATTTGGTGCCACGCTAATAACTAACGACAAGAATTTACGTAGAAGAGCTAACGAGGAAGGAATAGAGACTGGGTATTTAAGGGAACTGAAATTCGTGGAGATAGAGGAATTATGAAGAGGAAGGGTAGTAGATTTGAAAGAGAACTTCTCAACCTTTTCTGGGATAACGGTTTCGCAGCTGTAAGAGTGGCTGGAAGCGGTTCCTCATCCCATCCCTCTCCGGACTTGGTTGTGGGGAACGGAAAAAAGTTTTATGCGCTTGAAGTGAAGATGAGAAAAGAGCTTCCGTTGTACATAAGCGGGGAAAGGCTTAGAGAGCTCGTCATGTTCTCGAATCTCTTTGGAGCGAAGCCGTTAATAGCTTTTAAGCTTCCAAGAAAAAGGTGGAAATTTTTCACCATCTCAGATTTAATAGAGACTGAAAAGGGTTACAAGATCGGAGAGGAGAATTATCATTTAGGAAAGGATTTTGAGGAAATTATAGGAAAATACAAGCAGGAGAGACTTTAAAGTTCCTTGAAAAGTTCAAGGTACATCTTAGCTATCTTCTCTGGACAGTTCTGCTTAACGTAATTTTCAGCCGCTAAGATGTTTTCGGTAACGTCCATCGTTCCCTCAAAGATTCCTTTGAGTATTGATCTCAGCTCTCTCAAGTCCTTGTACTTTATCACCTCCTTGCTCAAAAAGGAAACGAACTCTGTGTCGGAGGTAACTATCGGAGTTAAAGCTCCGAGGCACATTAAAACAGAGCTCGAAACGACAACTTCTCCTTCTTTCACCTCACCCTTCTCTTTGTGAATTAAGCAGACGTCTGATGCGTGCAAGTACTCGTAGATTCTCTCTAACGGAGGTCTTTCCCTTCTAATTTCGACAAATTCGTCTCTCAACTCAAATTTCGATTCCGGGTCGACGAGGAGTAAAAATTTGTAATCTATCACCCTACTGAGATCTTTTAAAGCGGGAAATGCCGGGAGAACGTGCAATTCCGGTTTCCAACCGTAGCTAAGGAGAATTTTTCCCTCATCTATCCCAAGCTTCTTTCTGCTCTTTTCCTTATCTCCTTTAACAAGCGGTCCAGTTGGATAGGGAATTACCCTCAACTTGTCCTTGTATTTCGTCTTTTCCCACTGCTTCACGTACCTCTCATCGAAGCATACCACTGCATCCCACTCGAATTTGTAAAACAGCTCGTTGGTTGGAGGCTTTCTTTCGTGAACAACGTAGACAGTCTTAGCTTTCCTCCTTATTTCAGGGAAAATTTCAAGTAGCTCTTTCACAGGAGCCCATTCAATTCTCTGGGCTATGAAT
>WAQS01000064.1 GCA_015520115.1 Ferroglobus sp. | reverse complement strand
TTATGAAGGAATTCAATCATCTCATCCATAGAAATCCCTCCTTTCAGCCAATTCGTAAGCGTAATTGAACGCGTAATACACTGCTGGAGCGACAATTATGATCGAAAGAGCCAAGAGGGGAAGAGCGTAGGACGGAAAGACAGCCATGAGCATGAAGAGAACTGCTATCGGCTCAAGAGCCATGAACAAGATGAGATAGCCGTAATACTGCATCGGCAAAACATATTTAGGCGTTGCTATCGGAACGTTTCCCGCTTCCCATCTCAGGTATTTCAGATCGGTGGGCTTTCTCTTCGGAAGTATTTTGGCGATTAGGAGTAAAGCTACATCGGTTAGCACTGCGATGATTATTACGAGCGCTACCGCAATAACTTCCTTCACGTCACACACCTCCCAATTTGAAGTAACCAACCAAAACCTTCGAAGAGTCTATCAACCAGTTGGGGGGAACGACCGTGAGAAGCATTATTATCGCTGAAATCCCTATTATGCACAACGCCAGTCCTTTATTCGGTTTTCCTGAAAGCAGATTTGCAAGTCTTATGTAATATGGCACTGACATAGCCGAATTTATCACGAGGAGGACAGCAAGCCACATAACGTTAGCGTAAATTAAAGCGGCAAGAATGTAAAACTTCCCCCAAAAGCCAAGGAGAGGAGGTAGTCCGATAAAGGAGAGAGCCATGATGTAGGAGAACACGCTGTTCGTTCCCTCCTCCCTTATAGCCGTGAAAAATCCGATTTTTCCGAAGGCGTTGGCGAAGAGCTGAAGTAGAACTCCAGCAAAAGCTAGGTAAACGAACTCTGGTTTGTAGAAAACCGTGAGGGCGGCGATTATGTAACCCATGTTGGCGACGGTCGAATAAGCGAGAATCCTTGCGGGCTTGTTGGAAGTTAAGGCACCTATATTCCCAGCGAGCATGGATATCGCAGCAATAACCCCTATGAAGAGCAGAGCCTTTTCGGTGTTCACAGTAAATAGTATTTTGAAAGCTATGACGAAGGGAACGAATTTCGCGAGACTCGCTATAATTGAAGCAGGAATGGGATCAGCTGTGTCGAAAACGTCCGGAACCCAGTAGTGGAGCGGAGCAGCCCCGACCTCCATTGCAATTCCGAGAACCAACAAACATATGCCGACGGTCTGAATGCTCTCAGAATTGACGCTTCCTCCATAAATCGTTAGAGCTGCCCCTATTATGAAGAGAATCGTGGCTACGACCATGAACGTTATGTACTTCACACCGACATCCACCTTAGCTCCGCTTTCCGAAGCCATGACGAGCATGTACGTCGGAGTGCTAACGAGGATGAAGGCTAAGATCAACATGGCAAAGCTCGTTGAGTACAAAGCAACTACCGTCGCAATAAGCATTAGAGAAACCAAAGCGTAGTCGACTCCTCTCAAATAGCTCTTTTTCATTAGGAAGAGAGCTGCAATGTTTAATATCGCAACGAAGGCGATCATCGCAGAAACGAGTATTGCTGCCTCAACAACTATCGACAGAGCTAAGGCTACCAAAGCTGTAACCAAGCTTATTTCCGGCTTTCTCAATCCGAACGCCGCTCCGAGAGCCAAAATTATTAGAGGTATCGTGAGCTCCATACTACCACCCCGCCACGGAAACAACTATCAGCAACAGCATTAAAGCTCCAAGGGCGAGCTGCACGTAATGGGAAAGCCTTCCGGTTTGGAGAACTCTAATTCCCTTGCTCACACTTTCAAACAACCCCGGAATTGCTCTGTGGGTGAAGAAGTCGATAGCCCTGTTTCCGTAGTCCACGGCTGTAACGAAAGCCCAGCCTATCTTGGGAACTATGAAGTCGTTGAGTGCCATCAAGTAGAACCTGTCTGCAAGAACTTGCCCAACTTTCGTTTCAAGGGTCGGCTTGACGAAGCCAATAGCATAGGCTACGGTAACAAGCACACCGACCATGAAAGACGTCGCATGGAATCCGGCTTTAACGAATTCTTCAACATGCTCATCAATTCCAAGGAGTATGACAGCCAGCAGTAAGAAGAGCATCGAAACCATCAGCGTGTATCCGGTTTTCATCAAACCTCCGCCGTGGAGGTGGAGGTGAACATGTCTGCCCTTAACGAAGTTCATGCTTAGGAACTTTGCTAAGAAAGCGGAGTAAACTGCTGAGATTACTATGAGCAAGAAGAGCGGAGCTTCTCCAACTTCGTGCAGAGCATGCATAACCTCATCCATGGCAGACTTCACCCAGTAAGCCGTGAGAGGTGGAATTCCGGCGAGCATCACAGTTGCGATTATCGTCACGACGAAAGTCAACTTCATTTTCTTCGCAACCTCCAAGTCTCCGCAGAGGAATCTGTCGTGGGTTTCGTGGATTAGATGCCCGGCAACAAGGAACAGCGTAGCTTTAGCGAAAGCGTGGGTTATTAAGTACCAGAAAGCCACAACTATCGCAAATTCCCCAATCCATTTGCTCGCAGCTGCCGCAGCGAACATAAGTCCGAGGCTCGACATCGTTGAGGCGGCAAGAAGTACCTTCCTCTCCCTACTTGCCAGAGCAACAAGAGCACCGTATAGAGAGGATATCAAACCCAGGAACAGAACGAGGAGGTAAACGAATTCTATCCCAGCGTCGTGGATTTTCCATGGCTCTATGTACCAGCTTATCCTCATGAAGAGGTAAGTTCCGGCAGCAACCATCGTAGCTGAGTGTAGCAAAGCGGAGACGGTTGTTGGGCCGGTCATAGCAGTCATTAACCACTCGCTGAAGGGGAGCTGTGCTGATTTTGTGAAAGGACCCATGAGGAACGCTAAGAGAAGGACAGCAACGCCAAAGCTTCCGATCTTTTCAATCAAAAGCTCCCAGTCTATTTGGGAAATGTTGAGGTTCCCAGCGAAAGCGAAGATCGCTGCCACAGCAAAAAACATCGGCATGTCTCCAAGCCTTATTGTCGATATAGCCCTCCAGCCTCCGGTGCTTGGGCTCCAGAACATCTTCAAAAATCCTACCTTCCTGTTAATCACTCCAACATAGCTCAGCTCGTCATCATCTCTGAACCAGTGACCTATCAGACCCCAAGAGGCTATTCCAAGACCTTCCCACCCTATGAGCAGAGAAAGCAGGTTGTCGCTGTAAACAACCATTAGCATTGAAGCGGTGAAGAGATTGAAGAAGAACCAGTACCATCCGAGTCTGTAGTCGTCTTTCATGTACTCCAATCCGTAAACTCCTATGACGAAGGCTATGAAGCCCGTTAGAACACCCATGTACTTGCTGAGGTAATCGACTATGAAAGCGATCTCTATGCCGGGAAGCCATGGATAGGAAAATCTTCCCTCTTCAACGAAGAGTAAGATGTAGAGAGTGACGAGGAATGAGATAAACAATCCTACAACTGAAAGTACCGGGAGCTTTCTTCCAATATTTCTGTTGAACTCCCAAGCTACCGCTATTGGTATGCTCGCGATGATTGGAGATAGTAGGAGGACCAACCAGAGCCACATTTTACGCCACCCCCAGGAATTTTACAAGGGCGTCTATAAACCAAGTAGCAAATGGAGGAAGGAGTAATAAGATCGATAAGATCGCTATGACGTAGAGCGGGGAGTCCAGCAACCTGTGAACGAGAACTTTAGAGTAGTCCGCTGGTGTTCCGTAGTAGATTCTTTTCATCGTGTAGAAGCTGTAGAGTCCGGAGATTATGAAAACGATCACGACGGAGAGCATCGTTGCCATGGCGATGCTGTTTATCGCACTCGGCAATCCGAAGGTGTCTGCCAAGCCTTTCAATATGTAGAACTCCCCGATCATGCCTATCGTGAGAATTCCGCTCAAATTCATAAAGCCAAGCAGAGCTGCGTTGGAGATAGTTGGAACGAATTCGTGCATTCCGCTCATCTTGTTCAAATCCCTCAAACCGTGGAAGGTAGCTATGATAGCTCCGGCGGTCATGAACAATATGGACTTCCCGAAAGCGTGAGAGATGTACTGAATGACAACTCCAAGTATTCCGGCAGCTCCAAGGGTGAAGGCTATGAGTATGTAACCCATTTGAGAGACGGTAGAGTAAGCGAGAAGTCTTTTGTAATCATTTTGCTTGAAAACTGCCAAACCGGCATAAACGCTCGTTAAAACACCGTAAGCAAATATTGGAATCCTGTGATCGATTATGAACGAAGGCTCTATGAAGTAAATTCTGAGCAGGACGTAGGCTGCCAATCCAACTGTGAGGGGGCTTAGCAAAGCTGAAACCGGCGTTGGCGCTTCAGCATGAGCCCAAGGAAGCCAGATGTGGGCTCCAAATCCGGGAAGCTTTATGATCATTCCCAAAAACACAAGCAGCCAAGCGAGGAACGAAACCGTCTTTATACTGTCCAACGCAAGGGTCTTGTTTTCAAAGCCTATAAGCAGGAAGCCAACCAGTGCCAAAGCTCCAGCTATATGGGTCCAAACGAAATACAGTAAAGCGACCCACTGTCTATTGCCGTAGCCGTACATGTAGATTAGCAGGAACGAAGTAACGAGCGAGATTTCAAGGAAAACGTAGAGGAGAATCAAGTTACCGGCGTAAACGAGCCATAGCATAGAGGCAGCATAGAGGTTGTGGAGGAACCAGTACTTTTTGAATTCATCCTCTCCAAGACCCATCTCCTCAAATCTGTGAGCCATGTAGGGATATGAGTACAAGGCGACCATCGCAGAGACGAATGCTATCGTAAACCCGAAAGCGTGACTTACCGTATCACCGAACATGTAAATGTTTCCAACCGGCTCAGCTGCTTGAACGAGATCGACTCTGTAGTAGGCTCCGGTGAAAGCATCAATGAGCAGTCCAACAAAAGCTGCAAAAAACGCCACTGCCGACAATACAGCCGCTTCCCTTGGCTTGAAAAACGGAGCTACGATTACCGCTATTAAAGGTGCAAGCAGAGCAGAGATCACAGCTCATCCCCTCCGCTCGATACTTTTTCCATCGCAATTCCTCTGAATTTCCTGTCGAAGAGGATAATAGCGGAGATTAAAACGAGAAGTTCGCTACTGCTCGTGAACAAAGAAGCGACCATAACAGCCATTCCTTCTGCCGTGAGTGTGTCTATCGCAAAGAGCGGTAAAAGGGAAAGGAAGACTGCTGCGAACATCAACTCCAAAGAGATGAGCAGCCTTATCAGATCCCTCGAAGTGATTAAAGTGTAGTAGCCGATCATCAACACTATTATCGAGGCTGCGAGAGTTGCGGCGATCATTCTACATCCCTCCTAACCATGCTTATCGCCGACAAGAGGAGGAGGGTCACCATAACCACAAGTAGAAGCACATACGTCTGATAATCGGCTGTGAATTCCTTAAAAGCATCAACAAACTTTGGAAGAGAGACGGAGAAAACAGCGAGGGTCGTTCCAAGAAAAACGGCAACAAAAGCGGAAAACAGCGCCCAGTATCCGCTGTGTTTTACCGGATTGATAAACCTGTAGCTTGCGGCTAAGGCTATAGTTATTATGCCAACAGCCCCGACGAATATGAAAGCTATTAAAGCGAGAACGGAGTGAACTCCAAGATAAGCGTAAGTTCCGCCCACCACAAGCAGAGTTGCCGACATGTATAAGGCAGAATAGAAGTTGTCCCTGCTTTTTGCGACACCTAAAGCCATAGCAACTGATAAGGCAGAAAGTAAAACTACAACGAAATCTGACATGGTTTCGAGTTATTTGCAGGGTAAATAAATTTTGCTAAATTTAACAGAACAATTGCACATTTAAAAGGAGCTTGGAAAATATTTATCACGATCGAACAATATAAAAAGACTAAGATGAAGGTCGTCGACTTTGAGATGAACTTGGATAAAGAAGGTCGAAGGAGGGAAATTTAAAGCCATCAAAATCGACTTTTTCAGGAAAAAAGCTTTTCAAAAACTTTTTCCGAGAAAAAAGTTTATATATCGAATTCGACAACTATTGATCGAAGCGGGGTGGGGTAGCCAGGTAATCCCGGCGGGCTCATAACCCGCAGATCCGTGGTTCAAATCCACGCCCCGCTATGTTCTCTCATTCACCCTGCCTCGCTTTTTCTTTGTATTAACCGATGTACAGAAAGATATATTTTAGATACGTGCCAACACATTTCAAATGGAGAACGAAGAGCTCGCC
>WAQS01000063.1 GCA_015520115.1 Ferroglobus sp. | reverse complement strand
TTACGGAGAAGCGGTTCCGATAGGAAAGGAAGAAAATGAGCCTTTTCAGCACAAAGGTTTTGGAGAGAAGCTTTTAAAACAGGCTGAGGAAATAGCGAAGGAGCAGTACGACAGAATAGCTGTTATAAGCGGGGTTGGCGTGAGGGAGTATTATAGAAGAAGGGGATATAAAAGGGAGTTTGAGTACATGGTGAAAAAGCTATGAGGATTAAAACGAGGGTTGTGAAAGTAAATCCCGAAAATCCGGAAGAGGACAAGATTGGAATAGCTGCGGAGGTAATCAAAAAAGGAGGATTAGTGGCTTTTCCAACTGAAACAGTCTACGGGCTTGGAGCAGATGCGTTAAACGAAAAAGCTGTTAGGAAAATTTTCGAAGTTAAAGAAAGACCAGCGGACAATCCGCTGATAGTTCATGTTAGCAGTGTTGAGCAAATTTACGAGATTGCTCAACCGAATAAAGTTGCAAAAAAGCTAATTGACGCTTTTTTCCCCGGCCCCTTAACCCTCGTGATGAAGAACAAAAAGGTCCCGAAGATTACTACAGCCGGACTTGACACCGTGGCTATAAGAATGCCCGACCATAAGGTGGCTCTGAAACTTATAGAGTTGAGCGAAACTCCAATTGCCGCCCCTTCAGCAAACAAAAGCGGAAAGCCGAGTCCGACTAAAGCTGAACACGTGTTTGAAGACCTTGGGAATCTCGTGGACGTGATCATAGATGGGGGAGAGACTAAAATAGGCTTGGAATCGACGGTTGTTGACACAACAGTGTATCCTGTAGAGATACTTAGACCGGGAGCGATCACTAAGGAAGAGTTGGAGGAGTACGTTGATGTGAAGTACGCTGAAGACTTCAGTGTGGCTAAAAGTCCGGGAATGAAATACAGACATTACGCCCCGGATGCGGAGACGATAGTTCTCGTTGGAAAGGATTTTTTTAAAAAAGCAATGCAAATTGCTGAAGACTTTGTAAAAAAAGGGTATAGGGTTGGAATTGCTGGTTTGGATTTAGAAGATAAGAGAGACGAGGTTATCTACAAAAATTTAGGGAGAAGTTTGGAGGACATGGCTAAAAATCTCTTCAACGTTCTTAGAGAGCTCGATAAAGAATGCGACGTGATAATAATTCAGGGTGTCGAGGAGAAAGGGATTGGAAAGGCGATAATGAACAGGCTTTACAAAGCCGGGAGGGTTTTCAGAATTTGAGAGCCTAAAGTTTTCTTGCTTGAACTGAGTTGTGTAGTCTTTTTTCTATCCTCTCCCTGAATAATGTTCGTAATCTTTTGGCATCTTCTCTGATTATGAACTCTACATCTATTTCTTCAAAAAGAGTCCTTTTCGGAATCCTTTCTTCTATAGCTTCTTTTAGTTCGAGATCAATTTCGTAACCAATGCAGTTTCTTCCGAGGTTTATCGCTACTGAGCATGTTGTTCCAGTTCCGAGGAAAGGATCAAGAACCGTCTCTCCGTAATAACTGTAAAGTCGTATTAACCGTTCAACAAGCTCTTCGGGAAAAGCAGCTGTGTACTTGCTCCATTTATTGGAAGGAAGAACGTTTGTAATCTCCCAAACCGAAAGATACCATTTTTCTTTTTGAAATTTATGAATTTCAATTTTACTCATCTCCCTAATTTCGGGGGGAACTCTTTTTCTGTCGAATTCTCCCGGTTTTTTGAAGATAATTATCTCCTCGTATATGTTATCCGGATAATAGTACATCGGATATGGATGTTGAAGAAGGACTCCGCTCCTTCTGCTTATTCTAATGTACCCTTCGGGTTTTTTCCAGATTATTTTTTCTTGATATTCGAACCCTACTTCGTGAACCATAATTTCGATGATATCTGCGACTATAGGGTACAACTTCCCCTCTATCCGCACGTCTTGTGTAACGAAACAGGCAACTCTTCCCGGTTGAAGAACTCTGTAAAGTTCTTTCCCGACGTTCCTGAGCGTGTTTAAGTACTCATCGTAATCTTTGAATAAGTCTGGGAAATCAAAAGGAGCGTTGTAGTACGGAGGAGATGTGACGACGAGATGGACGCTGTCGTTTTCCACTTCTTTCATATTCTGGGAATCTCCGAAAATAATTTTGACTTTTGTCATCTCTTCTCTCCCTCTTTAGATTTAACATTCGAGGAGATTATGGATTTTTCCGCCAACCACGCGAGAATTATATTCCTTACGATTTCCGCATCGTCGTTTCCCAAGATCCCTCTGAAAACATCAATCCCCAAGAAGATAGGGAAGAATTGCTAAGGTATTCTCTTTTTAGGGCTCTCATAGACCAGCAAGCGAGGGTTGATAGAGTTAGGGAGCTTTGCAAAACAGTAGCAGAAGTTTTTGGTGATGAATTGTATTATGCTCCGTACAAAATTTCCGAAATTGAGTTATTTGACGTTTTTAGAGAAGTTGCTGGAGAGAAAGGCTCGGAACTCTACAGAGTTGGGAAACTTGGTGGAATAAAACCGATATCACTTTTTGCTTACAGATTCAAAGCTTATGAGGGATTTATAAGGTCTTTGGGGAATAACACACTTCTAATTTCCTTTCAGAAC
>WAQS01000062.1 GCA_015520115.1 Ferroglobus sp. | reverse complement strand
TCTTTAAAGCCGGACAAAAAGAAGGTCTTTCGTCCGATCCGTGGATTAACTCGTAACATTTCTTTTTATCACCGAAAATCTCCGTAAATTTTTTATCTTTCCAAACAACATTGCCTTCCAGATCGACAATGAACTCCACCATTTCAATATCCTATATTGCGAAACATATTTATAATCCTTATCACTATTAGAAGATGTATGGGTTTAAAAGTGCTCATAGTGGAGGACGATCCCATAGTGAGGGAAATCCTAAAAACGATTTTGAAGAACCATTTTGTTATTGAAGCTGACAATGGTGAGGAGGCAGTTAAACTCTACAAGTATCACAAGCCAGATGTTGTTTTAATGGATATAGTCCTCCCGGACAAGGACGGAATAAAAGCTACAGAGGAGATCCTCAAGGAGGATAAAGATGCAACGATAATAGGTATTACGGCATTTGCCGCAACAAAAAAAGAGGCTATGCTAAAAGCTGGAGCTAAAGAAGTTATCGAAAAACCGTTAAATAGGAAAAAAATCTTAGAAGCTATTGAGAAGTATGCCAAGGCTGGGTGAGATCTTAAAGTTTTTCGAAAACAACTGCAAGAAAGACTTCCTCGTCTGGATAGCCACATACGCTGAAGATGTTCACTTAGCTCCGGTGTGTTTCGTTTTAAGCAAGGAGGACAAGCTTGTAATCGCTTACAACTTCGTGAAGAAGACTGTAGAGAACATAAAAAAGAATCCGAAGGTTGCAGTTGGAGTTGCTAAGAGACTTGAAGAGGGCTTCGACGGATACCTCGTCAAGGGAAGAGCCGAAATACACGAAGAAGGAGAATTTTTCGAGGAGATAAAGAGGTTCGTTGAAGAGGAAAGCGGTGGGAAAAGAAGCCCAAAAGCTGCGATAGTGGTTTATCCGGAAAAAGTGTACTCGCTAAAACCCGGAGAGGGTAAGAAGAGAATAATTTAATCTCTTTTAGGTCTGAACTTTCCTCCGAATCCCTTCCCTATGAAGTATATCTCGGCACTTCTCTTCCTTGAGGCTGGAGGAGAGTGAAGTTTTTTGAATCTGAAGTGCTTTTTGAATTCTCTAACAACGTCCTCAAGTTCTGCTCCTTGGAACATTTTAACGACGAAGTTTCCTCCGGGCTTTAAGAACTCTTTTGCAATGTTAAAAGCTGCTTTTGCGAGCTCCATGGAAAGGAAGTGATCGAGATCCCAGTTACCAGTTATCTTTGGAGAAGCATCGCACAGAACCACGTCGAACTTGTCTCTGATTTTCCTGATTTCCTCTTTCGTCTCTTCTTTGGTTATGTCTCCTTTTATAAAAACCACTCCCTCAATTGGCTTCATCGGATTTAAATCTACAGCCACAACATCAGCTCCAAGCTCAACAGCCACCTGACTCCATCCTCCGGGAGATGCACCAAGGTCGAGAACGTGGTAACCTTTTTTAATTATCTCGAACTTCGCGTTTATCTGCTTGAGCTTGTAGGCAGCTCTACTCCTATACCCCTCCTTTTTGGCTTTCCAGTAGTAGTAATCCTGCCTATCCTTCATACACCCTCACGTAAACTTTCCTTCTTCTCGGCCCGTCGAATTCGATAAACAAGATCCTCTGCCAAGTTCCTAAAACGAGATCGGAATTTTCAACAGGAACGATAACGGAATTTCCTACGATGGATGCTTTTATATGTGCGTCGGCGTTGTCGTCGATTCTGTTATGCCTGAAAGAAATCTTTGGAACTATTTCATCTAAAGCCTCGACGATATCTTCAATTAATCCGCTTTCAGCTTCGTTAATTATCAAGCCGGAAGTCGTGTGGGGCGTGTAGATTAAAGCTATTCCACTATTCACGCCACTCTCTCTAACCTTCCTCCTAACCTCGTCGGTTATGTCGACGATCTCGCTTCTTCTCCTCGTTTCCACCACTATCATGGCAATCTCACGAAAACCTCTCTTCCGTTTTCTATTTTAAACTCTCCGAACTCTATCCTTTTAGGCTTTTCGCTCGTCGAAGCGAGAATCTTTATCTTCCTCTCTTCAAAGTTCACCTCTTTGATCAATCCCGGGCAGAGGTATTCGTCGGAATAAAGACCAACGAGAACGTTTTCAAAATCTTTTGGACTCACGACGTTCACTTCTACAACGTTGTAGTACTCTTTTAAAGCTTTCAACCCTTCTCCACCGATGTCGAAGCTTTCGGAGTAAATGTTCAAAGAACTCCCGCTTCTCTCAGCGTAAATCACGTCACCGAAAGATAACAGGACGTCGTCTTCAACTCTTTCTCCAGAGAAGAGCGAGGTGAAGTAAAGCTTCACATCATCGACGCTCACTTCGATTTCCCTCGCATTTTCGAACCACTTTTCGTAGGCTTTTCCCCTAATGTAAGCCCTCATCTCTCTGTCTCTCTTCTTTAACACAAAACTCTCGGCTTTAAAGACTTCGTAATCCGAAAATTCCCGTGGAGGATCGGAGAAGCAGACTATTACCTCGGGATTCGCAATTTCTACTTTCGCAAGCTTGTACTCCACAGCTCTCTTCCCGTGAATCCATCCGGTCGTGTCGATTATAAGCTTTTCTCCAGCTCTCTCAACGAGTTTTTTAAATGCTCTCAAGCATCTTGCCTCTCTGTTCATTGGAGAAATGCTTCCGACAAATTCGCAGGAAATAAGCTGAAACATGCTGAGCAAGTAAGCATCTTCTTTCCTCCTTCCCAAAGCCATGCTTCCCGGATGGGAAATGTCCGCCTGCCCTATATCCGCGTCAAGCACGAAGTCTATTCCGAGCCTGTGGGAAACGAATACGCAAAAGCTGCTTTTTCCGGTATCGACTGCTCCGTAAAGAAAAATTCTGCTCCAATCGTTCTCTACAAACTTTTCCCAGCTCTTCGGAATGGTGCTTCCGTTTACCGCTATGTAGTTGCCTTCGATTCTGGCTTCGCTGTCTTCTGGAAAGTAAACCGGCAGAATTTTACCTCTGGGAGCTTCGAAATATTTCCCTCTACAGCCGAATACCTCCGCCTCACCTTTTAGAACTTCGACCTTCCCGTCCTCAAGTAAGATCGTTGTATTTCCCTCGATCATTCCTCCATCTTTATGATGACGCTTCTCATTTCCGGTTGAGCCTCCAAAAGCTTGGTAAAGTTCGTATCGACCATCACTGCAATGCTCAGCGTCCCATTCTCAAGGACGTAGTACTCCTCAGTAACGTTGCCCTCCACGAAGAATGTGTTGGAGGTGAAGTTCATTGCCACAACCTTCTCATACTTACTTCCGTTTAGGGCGTATCCTTCGAAGTAGAAGTCAGCGACGGTAATGTTCGAATTGTTCAACCTTATAAGCTGCTTCACGATTTCTCCCTGAAAGGCTCTGAAGAAGGCGTAATTCTTCTTTGGTAAATATTTGAGCAAGCTCTCATTCTCTTTTCCAACGTTCTGGAGGTAATCGAAAACCACATCGCTCGTGCCGATCAGTGCCGGATTTATCTGATCGCAAATTGCATAAAAGTCCTTCACCTTAACAACAAAATCTTTCACGTTCTCCTTCCTATCGTAACTTGCAAATATTTTTGAAGAGGTGTTGAAGAGGTACACGTAAGAGTTCGTTTTGGGGTAGTAGGCAAAGGCGACGGAATCGAATCCGGTTATCCTAACATACCTGAAAACGGGATCGTTCAAAACAACCTTAGCATATGCCTGAATTAAGCTTGTGAGATTCGTATCGTTAACTTTGAGGTTGAAGTAGTATATTTCGCTCGGGGAGTCCGGCAAGCTGGTTATAGCCGAGAAGTCGTCCATGCTGAATTTCACTTCTCTTTTTGGAGTTGTGTTCGCTCCCCTCAGAGCTATCGCTAATGCCGAGCCTATCATTATTAGGGCGAGAAAGAAAGCCAGTAGTTTCGCTGACCTCCTTTCGAGGGGTTTTGCCATAAACCAACAACTTGACCTTTGCTAAAAAAGCTTTTCTAAGGTAGGTTGTCCTCTCCTTTCATTTCCTTAACCTTGTCCTCTATGAGCTTGTTCACCACTTCGCCAACTCTGATCACATCTCCAACATCGAGTCCCGCTTCTATGGCTAAATCGGAGAGTTTTTTCAAATCCAGAAATCTTGGGTTCTCTTTTTCAAGTCCTCTAAGCACTTTTTTCAGAAATTCTATAAGTTCATCTTCCATGGTAACTTCTTGAATTTGCAAGGTTATAACCCTTATTGAGGGGGTTGCGGAGTAGTTATTCAGATATCATATCAGCGGTGAACTCCTGAAATAATTTTTGGAAAAGTTTTAAAGAACGAGTTTATTTGCTCTAAACTTTTAAAATAACGCCGGGGCTGGGACTTGAACCCAGGCGCCCTTGCGGGCAGGGGATCTCGAGTCCCCCGCAGTGCCTCTCTGCAACCCCGGCTTGAGTTAAAGAATAACTTAAGTGTAGATAACGTTTGCGCTTAAAAGGACTTTGAAACGAACAAAACCGAGAGAAAGACAAGGAAAGCTGCTGATAAACTCCTCACGGTGAGTTTTTCCTTCAAATAAATTCTGCTTATAACAGCCCCTATGACTGGAGAAGTTGCTGATATCGGCGAGACTCTGTGGGAGCCTATAAGCTCGACGGCTTTAACGAAGCTGAGTATGCCGATCGCAGAGATCAGCCCTCCGACGACACCCATGAAGAGTAGAGACTCTTTATCAAATCTCACGCTCCTTACGAGGGCGAAGAGCATCGCTGAATTTATCAGCATTCTGTAAAACGCTATCTCGACTACGCTCATTATCTTCGTGAGATAATCCAAGATAATCATGCTCAGCGCCCAGGAAAGAGCGGCTAACAAAGCTAAGTAAGCCCCGCTGATTCCGTTTCCGCTTTCCTTCGGAACTATGACCACTGCTAAAAGAACCAACAAGCTTGACAGCACGAGCTCGGCAGTTACTTCCGTTCCGTAAAAGAAAGATGACAGTATGAGGACGTGGATAGGATAGGTGGATGCAAGGGGAAGGCTTACGCTCACGGCACTCTTTTTCAGCGAGGCGAAGTAAAGCAAATCGCCGACGAAAAATGCGAGGATTGCTGAGGAGATTAAGAGGAGAATTACGTCGATTCCGTATCCTCTGAATCCGGAGATGGCGACAGCTGGAAATATGTAGATGGTTACGAAAATGCTCCTCAGAAGATTACCCTCTACCTCGCTTATTCCCCTCAGTCCCCTCTTAAAAACACTACCTCCAGCACCCCAGCAGAAGGCTGCGATTACGGCTAAAATTACTCCGAGTATCACTCAAGACCCAGCTCTTCCTTAACCTCCTTGAGACTCTCTATAGCCACTTCGTAGAACCTTTCGAGGGGCATCAGCTTCTCTATCATCTTTATCCTGTTTCTGTCACTTCCAGGGGCGAAACTCTTTTCCTTGAACTTCTTCTTCACGGTCTTCGGAGTCACCTCAGTTATCTTACCACTCTTAACGAGGGCGCAAGCTATTATTAAACCGGAAGCGCTATCGGCAGCCTGCAAAGCAACTTCGATCGGCTTTTCGTAGTCACTATACTTCATGTGGTTGTGCCTTCTTACGAAATCCGAAAGGAAGCCGAATCCTTCCTTTTCCAAAATCTCCGCTCCGAGCTCTCCGTGCTTCTCCATATCCCCTTCTACCATCTCGTAATCGATGTCGTGGAGAATTCCCAAAACTTCCCAGAGCTCCTCATCTTCTCCCA
Organism: Ferroglobus sp.; assembly: GCA_015520115.1. Lineage (GTDB taxonomy): Archaea > Halobacteriota > Archaeoglobi > Archaeoglobales > Archaeoglobaceae > Ferroglobus. Next base: position 1,915 of record WAQS01000062.1, on the reverse strand, counting down.
ATTCTTTAGCTATTCCCTTCATTATCGCTCCCGTCGCAATGCAATGCCTTATCATCTTCTCATTCTCCACGTACTTTCTAAGAGTTTCCAGAGCTTTTTCCCTCATCCTACAACCTCCTTGCTTTTTCAGCAGCCTTAACAATCGCCTCAGATAAAGGATTATCGACAATCTCCAATATTCCTTCTATCGTTGTTCCGGCCGGAGTTGCGATTCTTCTCACAGCCTCCTCTAACCCGTACTTCATATATATCTTTGCAGCAGCTTCAAAACTCTTCGAGGCGATGTACTTGGCTTTATCGAACCTTACACCCCCTTTTACAGCTGCGAGGGTGAAGAAGTGGAGGTAGTAGCAGATAAAAGCTGGAGAGCTTCCGATAAGAGAGGTCATCAACTCCAACTCTTCTTCGCTCTCGCAAACCATTATTTCAGAATCGAGGAAGCTGAGAAAATTCTTGGTCTCTTTGGGGTAAACTGCTATTAAGCTTCCATCTTCAACGGCTATGTTCGTCATGGCTCTGTAGGGCTTCTCTATATATTTCTCCATCTCCTCAAGCTTTACTCCGGCGGCAAAGCTGATAACAGGCTTATCCTTAGCCACATTTCCTATCTTCTCCATGTTGCTTCTGAAATCCTTCGGCTTTAACGCAACGAGGTAAACATCAGCCTCAACATCCATATCCGTTCTAACTTCGAAATCCCCTATTTTCTCGTATTTTCTTTTGATTATGACTACTTCGGCATTTCTGCAAGCTTTCGCCAGAGCTTTACCAAGGTTTCCTCCACCAATAATTGCGACTCTCATTGATTAATTTTTTGAGCTAAGAGATTTTAATTTTGTTAAAATGGAAAAGGAGAAGATAATTAAAAAGCTTGAAAAGGAGATAAGCGAGGAGGAGATTGAGAAAGCTAAGAGAAACGATCATGCAAGAAGGAAGCCGAGAGCTTGTGGATTTACCGTTCATATAGCCAAAGGGTGTGATGCTAACTGCTTGTACTGCTACGTCAACACTAAGCCCAAATTAATTGACATCTCTCCGAAAGCTTTGCTCTACGCTCTTCTTTTAAATCCGAAGTTCGAAGTGGGAAGAAGCTTCGTCGCCATCGGAGCTATCTGCGAACCTCTTGATTTCCCGGATTACACAAAAGAATTTTTGGACGAGATAACAAAGCTCGGAAATCCGGTTCAGATTTCCACAAAAGAAGTGAATTACAATCTCGCGAAAACTTTGAGAAGAGTTGACGCTCTCGTTTCCATGTGCTCCGCAGTAGATGAGATCTGCAAAAAATTTGAGCCGAAAAGACCACTTCCCTCCGAAAGGCTCGAATTCTGCAAGGAGATAAAAGGAGGGGTTTTTCTCAGACCAATACTTCCGAACGTAAGCCTGAAAGACCACTTTAAATCCTTGGAAATAATAGCGGATTTCACAGACAGGGTAATTCTCGGAAATTTGAGGCTTAGCAAAGAGGTTAGGAGAAAGCTTGGAATAAAAGAGCTGCCAAAGAAGTACTTTGAGATCAAAAGAAAGCTTGAAGACTACGCTAAGGACCTTGGATTACTCGTTTACAGGTCTGCCTGCTGCTCAAACGCTTACAGGCATAACGTCGTCTGCTGGAACAAGTGCTGGGAGAAGGGATTTTGTTCATCTTGCCCCAACGCTTGCTGGGAAAAAGTTTAACTCGTACCACCCATGCCCGAAACTCGCTCTCTTCCCCACGTGACTCAGGTAGCAAAAAGCCATCAGCTTTCTAATTTTGCTGTTCAGCTTTCCGGAATACTGGATTCTTCCGATCAAAAACTCCTCTTCCCGTCCCTTGTAGATAAAACTTCTCTTGGAAAGTTCAGCCTTCCTCGTTTTCACCTTTTCAGCTTTTTTGAGAATTCTCTCAACGTTCATTTCAGGTTCGCTGAGAAGG
>WAQS01000061.1 GCA_015520115.1 Ferroglobus sp. | reverse complement strand
GGTTTATGGTTGAATAGGCGATTCTCCTTTTCAGGTTGTCTTCTCCTATCGCGAGCAAATTTGCTACGATCATCGTAAATCCAGCCACTATCGCCAAGATCGCCCCAAGATTTAGCTCACTCATGAGTTCAACGCCGTAAATGTAGTAGACGACCCTCATAACTCCGAAAACTCCAGCTTTTACAACTGCAACAGCATGTAGTAAAGCTGAAACTGGCGCCGGAGCTACCATGGCTGTTGGAAGCCAGGAATGCAGTGGCATGTATGCGGCTTTTACAAAACCAAGGAGGAAAAGTATGAATAAAGCTTTTAGAGCAAATTCGTCTCCGAAAAGAATCCCTCCAGCTTTAAAATCTGTCGTTCCAGTGAGCCAGTAGGTTATCACCGACGCAGCTAACAAAGCTCCTCCGGAGGGGAGAAGATACGCTAAGTATCTCCTTCCAGCTGAGATCGCTTCCTTACTTTCCTCGTGGGCAACAAGCGGATACGTGCTGATTGTGAGAAGCTCATAAAAAACGTAGAAGGTGATTAAATTTTTCGAGAAAGCAATTCCAAAAGCTGAAAATAACGCTACGGCAAAACTGAAGAAAAATCTCGTTTGAGCATGCTCTCTTAACGCTCTCATGTATCCTATGGAGTATATCGAGACGAGTATCCAGAGAGAAGAAGATGTTACGGCGAAAATCGTCCCGAAAGCATCGGCTTTAAAGGAAAAATCTATTCCCGGAGCTATGCTGAAGAGGGATACTTCCACAGGATTTTTAAGAACTTCTTTTGAAAGTAGGAAGATTGAGAGAAAGCTGATTATCGAAGCAGCTACTGTAACTACCTCTCTCAAGTTTGGATGTTTTCTTAAGAGGAGTATGAATATCGAAGCGATTCCGGGGGTGAATACTGCAATAATTAAAAGTTCTTCTGCTCTCATCCAACCACCCCAAGAGCTTTTGCTATACTCTCAAGGAACACCGCTCCCTTAGCCAGCCAGAACACTCCTGCAAGAATGCAAAGGATGGCAAGTATCAAAGCTGGGTATAGCATCAAAGCTGGAAGATCGTCTCTTTTGACTTCTTCATGATGCCCTTTCATGTACAATGCCTCGATAACCCTCCAGAAGTAAACTAAACTAAGAAGAGAGCTTGCGATCATTACGGCTATGAATCCAAGCTGTCCAGTCTCAAGAGAAGCGAGGATGATGTAGAATTTCGTAACGAATCCCACAGTAGGTGGAATTCCAATCATGGAAATTGCAGCTATGGTGAATGCTGCAGCTGAGAACGGCATCCTTCTTCCGAGCCCTTCAAGCTCCTCTATTCTTTTCGCATTGGTTTTGTATATGAAACCGCATGCGACCATGAATAAAGTGGCTTTCATGAGCGAGTGGTTTAAGAGGTGGGCTGCTGCAGCCATAATACCCCACTTCGTGTTCAGAAAGCTCATAGCCAGAACTATGTATCCGACGTGAGAGATTGAGGAATAGGCGAGCATTCTTTTCAAACTTCTCTGCATTATTGCGAAAATCGATCCGAGGATTATTGCAGCTGAGGCTATCCATGCCACAAGAGTCCATACGGCTAAGAACTTCTCAAGAAAGCTTGTTGTGAAAACCGAAAATATTATTCTTATTAAAGCGTAGGCGTTTATCTTCGCCATCGCCGTGGATATTAGAACTGTTACGGCTGAGGGAGAGTATTCGTAGGCATCGGGCTGCCAGATGTGGAAGGGAATTAAAGCCATTTTAATTGCCAATCCGATGAAGTAAAAGACGAAAGCTGCATGAACGACTTTATTTTCGTAGAGCAGGCTTAAAAGAATCTTTGCATCGAGCATGTTTAAAGTTCCGGTAACAGCGTAAAGGAAAGCTGTGCCAAGAAGGTAGAAGGAAATTCCGACTGTGCCGAGGATTAGATAATTGTAAGAGGCGACAAGAGCTCTTTTGCCAGCCATCGCTATCAAAGCGTATCCAGCCAAAGAGGCAATCTCCATAAAAACGAAGAGGTTGAAAAGATCTCCGGTGACAGCAACTCCGCACATTCCGGAGATCAAAAGCTGCCAAAGGGTGTAGAAGTAGGGAATCTTGTATTCCTCTATTTCTTTTTCCACGATTCTCTTAGCGTAAATCGTTGCAAAAAAGCTGAAGAATAAAACTACAAGGAGCGTGTAAGCTCCGAGTTCGTCTGTGGCGTATTCTATTCCCCAGGGAGGTCTCCAGCCGCCGAGCCAGTACCTTATCGTTCCGTACTTCGTTACGTGGTCGAGAATGAAAATCGAGAGAATCAGCTGGAAAGTTACGGTTCCAAGGGAGATATAGTAGCCTATCTTCCTGTTAAAAATTCCGCTGAGGAGAATCGTAAAAGCTGATAAAAGCGAAGTTGCAACCACCACTACCGGAAAATGCTCGATCATTCCATCAGCTCCTTCAGCTCATCCTCTTCTAACGTTCCGTATTCTCTGTAAATTCTGATCATCAGAGCGAGAGCCAAAGCAAGCGTTGCAGCGGCGACAACTATTCCGGTAAGAACGAGTACGTGCGGAACTGGGTTAACGTAAATGTATCCCTCCTCAATTCCTCTCTCCCAGACTATTGGGGCTGTTCCGCTTTTCAGTCCGAGTGTTCTTTCTATGTCTTTTCCAACGTCAGCAAGAGAGATAAAGAGGAGGAAAATTGCTGTCTGAAATATGCTTAGTCCGATTATCTTCTTAACGAGATTTCCGTAAGCTATTGCTCCGTAG
>WAQS01000060.1 GCA_015520115.1 Ferroglobus sp. | reverse complement strand
GGTGAGGAGAGTAAAGCAGAGCGACATCGAAAAGATTTCGAAGGCTACCGGAGCGAGGATCATAACCGATCTTAGGGACATCAAGCCAGAAGACCTCGGAGAGGCTGAGCTTGTGGAGGAGAAGAAGGTCGGAGACGAGGAAATGGTGTTCATAAGAGGTTGCAAGAATCCGAAAGCGGTGACAATCCTCATAAGAGGTGGAACTGAACACGTCGTAGATGAAATCGAGAGAAGCTTGACCGATGCGATCAAGGTCGTCAAGGCTGCTTTGGAAGACGGTAGAGTTGTTGCCGGCGGCGGTGCTCCAGAAATCGAGCTCAGCTTGAGGATCAAAGAGTGGGCTCCAAGCCTTGGTGGAAGAGAACAGTTGGCTGCTGAAGCCTTCGCATCAGCCCTCGAAATAATTCCGAGAACTTTGGCTGAAAACGCCGGATTGGATCCGATTGACATCCTGGTTGAGCTTAGAAAAGCTCATGAACAAGGAAATGTCTATGCTGGAGTCGACGTGTTCAGCGGAAAAATCGTGGACATGAAGGAGCAGGGAGTTCTTGAGCCGCTCAAAGTTAAGAAGCAGGCTATAAGCTCAGCCACGGAAGTGGCGATAATGATCCTAAGAATCGACGACGTCATAGCTGCCAAGGGACTTGAAAAGGAGAAAGGTAAGGAGAGCTTCGAAAGCGAAAGCGAGAGTGAGAGCGAAAGCAGCGAAGACTAACTAATTTTTAACTTTTTTCCAAAACTTTATTACTTCCTTTGCTCTTCTCTTCTCGATGATTAGAAGCAGGTTAAGCAAGAGTTTGGACGAGGACGCTTTAAAGTTAACAAGCTCTTTGGAACACGACAAGTACATTTTCAAGTACGATATTCTCGTTGATTACGCCCATGTTCTCGGACTTCTCAAGGTTGGATTAATATCGAGGGAAGATGCAAAGAGAATTTTCGAGGCTTTGAGAGAAGTTGAAAAGTTGGGATTGGAGAAATTGGTGGGAGAAGATGTTCATGAGGCTATAGAAAGTAAGGTCGTTGAAATAGCCAAGGAAAGCGGAATGAAAATGCACACAGCAAGGAGCAGAAACGACGAGGTAGCGACTTGTTTAAGACTTTTCGCAAGGGAGAAAATTATAGAGATCCTTTCGGAGCTTTTGGAGTTAAGAAAAACCTTTCTTGAGAAAGCGAGAGAATATTTCGACTGCATAATGCCCGGGTTTACGCATTTGCAGTACGCTCAACCGACTAAGCTTTCCCATTACCTGATAGCCTACCACGACGCGATAAAGAGGGATTTCGAAAGGGGGCTGGAGGTTTTCGGAAGAGTTAACAAGTCTCCTCTTGGAGGGGCGGCTTTCGCCTCGACTCCCCACAAACTCGATAGAGAATACGTGGCGGATCTCCTCGGGTTTGATGGGGTGGTTGAGAACAGCATGGACGCATCAGCCTCAAGGGATTTTCTGATAGAATCGCTGTTCTTTTCCACATCCGTAATGCTGGATCTGAGTAGGTTTTGCGAGGAAATTATTTTGTGGGCTTCGGAGTTCAACTTCGTTGAGCTTCCCGACGAGTTCTCGTCTTCTTCGAGCATAATGCCCCAGAAAAAGAATCCCGATGTTGCCGAGATAATCAGAGCTAAAGCCGGAAAGAGCGTAGGCTATTTAGCTTCAGCGTGCACTATCCTAAAAGCTCTACCTTACGCCTACAACAGAGATTTTCAGGAGATGAACAGCCTGCTTTACGTTTCGATGAATGAGTGCTTGCTCTCCGTAAGGACGTTCAGAAAGATGTTTTCCGCTTTGAAGTTCAAAGAAGAGGTGATGAGAGAAAAGGCATCCAAGGGATTAACGTTAGCTACCGATCTTGCAGACCTTCTCGTGAAAAAGGGTGTACCTTTCAGGCTCTCTCACAAAATAGTCGGAAGCTTGGTAAAGAAGAACAAAATTCCCCCGAAGGCAGAGGAACTGGTAAAAGAAGTCGAGAGTTTTGGAGTAAAAATAGAAGTGTTGGAGGAGGAGTTGAAAGAATGGCTTGACGTCGAAAAGTCTTTGGAAAGGAGAAAAAACATCGGGGGGACGGCAAAAGAAGAGTTGGAGAGAATGATCAAGGAGAGGGAGAGAGAAATTTCTGAAGATGAGGAAAAATTGAAAGTTTTAAAGTCGAGGATAGAGGAAAGAATAAACTTCCTCATGAGCGAGGTTGAAAGGGTATGCTCGGGAAGAGAGTAAAGATAAGAG
>WAQS01000059.1 GCA_015520115.1 Ferroglobus sp. | reverse complement strand
TGTTCCAGCTCATAAAAAGAGAACTTTTCAGACTCGCTGAAGACAAAAGAATTCACAAGAACAGGGTGAAAGTCCGGATAATTGGAAAAAAGGAGCTTTTGCCGAAGGAAGTTTTAGATGCTGCCTCTTTAGTTGAAGAAAAAACGAAAAACTACGATAACTTCAGGCTAAACATTGCCATAGCCTACGGAGCAAGACAGGAAATAGCTGAAGCGGTAAGAAAAGTGTTGGAAAAAGTTTTAAATGGCGAGGTAAAAGCAGAGGAGATAAACCTCAGAATGATAGAAGAAAACCTCTATGAAAACATGCCCGTGGATATAATAATCAGAACGGGAAAAGAGATGAGATTGTCGAATTTCCTTATCTGGCAGTCCGCTTCAAAATACGCTTACTTCTGCGACGTGTACTGGCCGGAGTTTAGAAGAATAGACTTGCTCAGAGCGATTAGATCTTGGCAGAAAAGGGTAGAGAGGTGGTTGGATGGAAGCCAAGCTTAAATACGAGTTCAAGAGGAAACTCGAAGAGCTTGAAAAATACAAAGGAAGAGGGACTGAGCTTATCACACTTTACATTCCTCCGAATAAAAATATAGCTGACGTTGCCAATCAGCTTAGGAATGAGCTCAGCCAAGCTTCGAACATCAAATCGAAGCAGACCAGAACGAACGTTTTAGCCGGACTTGAGGCTATTCTTCAGAGGTTGAAGATGTTCAGAAAACCTCCAGAGAATGGGATGGTGATAATAAGCGGTGTAATAGACCTGGGAGGTGGAAAAGAAAAGCACATAACCGAAATAATAATTCCCCCCGAGCCTGTTCCGATGTACAAGTACCACTGCGATTCAAGGTTTTACCTCGATCCACTAAAAGAAATGTTGAAGGAGAAGAAAGTTTACGGCTTAATAGTCCTCGACAGAAGAGAAGCAACTATAGGGGTCTTAAGGGGGAACAGAATTGAAGTTCTCGCTCACGCCACTTCCAACGTTCCCGGAAAGCACAGACAGGGGGGTCAGAGCAGCGTTAGATTCGAAAGGCTTAGGGAAATAGCGATTCACGAGTTCTACAAAAGAGTTGGGGATAAAGCAAGTGAGGCGTTTCTTCCGATTAAGGAGGAACTTGAAGGAATACTGATAGGAGGTCCGTCTCCGACGAAAGAGGAATTTTACGAGGGGGAGTATCTGCACCACGAACTTCAAAAGAAGGTTCTCGGGCTTTTCGATGTTGGTTACACCGACGAAAGCGGACTTTACGAGCTCGTGGAAAAAGCTGAGGACGTTCTGCAGGAACTGGACATAATAAAAGAGAAGAAGATAATGAACAGGTTCCTCAAAGAAGTCGTAAAAGATGGCTTGGCAGCCTACGGAGAGGAAGAAGTGAGGAAATACTTAAGCTACGGAGCCGTAGACACATTACTGATCTCTGAAGGACTCAGATACGAGAGAGTAACTTACAGATGCCCGAAGTGTGGTAAAACGGTGGAAATAACTCTGAAGGACAACACGAGCAAGAAGATGTACTGCGAAGAGGACAACGTGGAGATGGAGGAAGTTGAAAGAAAGGACGTCGTTATGGAGTTGGCGGAGCTTGCCGAGTCTTCTGGAGCTAAGGTCGTTTTTATTTCGACCGAATCCGAAGAAGGTGCGATGCTAATGAATGCTTTCGGCGGAATAGCTGCAATACTCAGATACAAGGTGGATTAGATGTTCAGGACGTTTTACAGAGAGGTCAAAAAGCTCCTAAACTGCGAGGACAGGTACATCAGAGAAAGCGAATTCGCCGATTTGTCAACAACCATAGCCTTTAAAATTGCGAAAGAGAAGAAGGAAAACCCCCAAAAAGTTGCTGAAGAGCTCGTTTCAGAAATCGAATTCGAGAGAAGCACGTACATAGGCAGTGTAGAAGTCGTAAATGGCTATATAAACTTCTTCGTAAACGAGGAGTTTCTTTCAGACACGGTGGAAAGAATTCTCGACGAGGATGAGAATTACGGCAGCTTAAACCTTGGGGGAGAAGTTCTAATAGAACACACCTCAGCCAATCCCGATGGACCGATACACATAGGACATCTCAGGAATGCGATTATAGGAGATACTTTAGCAAGAATGATGGAGAAGGCGGGAATTAAAGTTACGACCCACTACTACGTAAACGACATGGGCAGACAGATTGCTGCAGCTGTTTTAGGATATTTGAAGTACGGATTGAGGGAAACAAAGCCGGATCATGCGGTAGCGGAGGTTTACGTAAAGATAAACAAGGACATTGAAGAGCATCCGGAGCTTGAGAAGGAAGTCGATGAGCTGATGCTGAAATTCGAAGAAGGGGATGAAGAGGTCTCGAAGAGTTTTAAGTTCGTCGTTGACAAGGCTTTAGAGGGAATAAGAGAAACCCTTGCAAAATTCGACATCCATCACGATGATTTCATCTACGAATCTGACTTCGTGAGGAACGGCTACGTGGAGAGAATTTTCAAAATGCTTGAGGAAAAGGGGTTATTGGAAAAAGATGACGTCTGGAAGGTCGATCTCAAGGATTACGGAATTGAAAAGGAAGTTATCATGAGAAGGGAGAACGGAACGACACTGTACATAACCAGAGACCTCGCCTACCACCTGTGGAAGAACGAGAACTTTAGAAGATTTATCAACGTCCTTGGAGCCGATCACAAGCTTTACTCCGAGCAACTTTCGAAAATTCTCGAATTACTTGATTTAAAACCTCCAGAAGTTTTGTTCTTCGAGTTCGTTTCTCTGCCAGAAGGTTCAATGAGCACGAGGAAAGGAAAGTTCGTCTCAGCTGATGAACTTCTTGAGAAAACCTTCGAAGAGGCTAAAAGGATTTTAAGGGAAAGAGGAAGCGTGGATGAGAAGATCGCAAAAGTGGTCGCTGTGGGAGCGATAAGGTACGATTTCGTAAGAGTTTCTCCGGAAAAACCCTTCACTTTCGACTGGAGCAAAGCGCTGGACTTCGAAAGACAAACGGCAAGCTACATCCAATACAGTCACGCAAGGTCTTGCAGCATACTCAGAAAGGCTGTAGAATCTGGGAAAGCTGAGCTGGAGTTCGATCCGGCGATTATTACGAACAAAGAAAGGGAACTCGTGATGAGATTGTCCAAGTTTTCGTTCTATCTCGAAAAGGCTATTAACGAGTTGAAACCGAGCATCTTTGCGGAATACCTCATGAGCGTTGCCAACGCTTTCAACGATTTCTACACGGATCACCAAGTTCTCGTTGACGATAAAAAGGTGAGAATGCACAGACTTGCCATAGTCGATGCGACGAGAATAGTTTTGAGAAACGGACTTGAGCTCCTCGGAATAGAAGCTCCGGAAAGAATGTGATCAGTCGAAAATGTACTTCTCTATTTCATCTACATTCACGTGCATTTTAACGAGCTCAACCATCCTCTCTATTTTCTCCTTTCCCTTTATCTTAGCCTTCCTCATAGCCTCCTCAAGCTGTTCAGTGGTAGTTAACGTGTCCTCGGGAACAACTATTACCGAAACACCTTTTCTGCTTGCCTTTTCAATTACGTCTTTCTCTGGGTAAAGATTCCCCGTGAGAATTAGGCATTTGACGTTGCTGTAGTTCAGAGCGAGAAGCTGGATGTCTTTTCTGTCTCCGCCGGTGATTACAGCTAAGTTATCCTTTCCAGCTAAAAACTTTTCAGCAGACCTCTTCGACATCGCACCGATGATAAAATGCTCGATTATTCCCTCCTCAGCTTTAACAACGAATTCCCCTTCGACTGCTTCTCTCACCTCTTCGATCGACATTCCCGCAAGGAGAGGATCCCTCGGCAAAACCCCCACAACGCTCAGGTCGTTCTCGGTAAAAACCTTCCCAACCACTGCACTTACGTAAGAAGTTTTGTACCCAGTGAGTTGGTTGATTAAAACCTTTCTTAACCTCTCTTTAAAAACATCCTTAGCCGTAAGAACCCTGTCTATCACGAAGTCGTTCGAGTACTTTGCGATAACCAACACCTTGAGGTCGAGGATTTCCGCAACCATATCATCGCTAATGCCGAGGGACTTCCCAACTTTGTATTCAGACGAGCCTTCCACGAAAACGATATCTGCGTCGAGCTCCTCGTAAGCTTCAATTATGGCTTTTTTCAACTCAACGGAATCGCTCGAATAAACGAACTCAGCATAAGGCATGTCGAGGACTATGGGATTCAAACTCTTGCTGAAATTCTCTTCGACTATTTTTAAATCATCGTCAACTAAAAATTCTCCCACCCTAACCGGACTCGTTCCGAAGGGTTTGAAATACGCGGTTTTGTATCCAGAAAATATTTCGTTCAGAGCGAGAATTAACGAGGTTTTTCCAGCCTTTTCTTCAACGGAAGAGATTAAAATGCCTCTCATAATTTCTCAGCCAACTTCCTTCCCAGCTCTTTCAGTTCTTCAGACTTTTCATCGCTACTGAACCTGAACCTAATTGCTCCAACAACCTCGAACTTCAGCTCTTCGAACACCCCCACTATTTTCCCCACAGCCTCTCCGCTCCACCCGTAGCTTCCGAAAGCTGCCGCAATCTTGTTAAAAGGCTTTAAACCTTTCATGTAGGTTAGAAAAGCTGCCACGCTTGGAAATATCTCTCTGTTTAGAGTTGGACTTCCCACAATCAACCCCTTCGACTGCATAACCTCAGCCATCACTTCGGTGTAATCCGAAGCTCTAAGCTTGTATATTCTGTAAGGCACGCCCACTTCTTCAATTCCTTCGATGATTTTCTTTAACGCCTTCTCCGTGTAGCCCCACATCGAATCGTAGGCAATTACGACTTTTCTTTCAGCCCTTCCGTTACTCCATTCCTCGTACTTCCTGACGATTTTTTCTACGTTGTCCCTCCAAATTATTCCGTGGGAGGGGCAGATCATTTCGATGTCGATTTTCTTCAGCTCTCCAAGAACTTTTTTCACCTGCTGGCTGTATGGCAGAACTATGTTCGCATAGTACTTTGCTGCTTCAAAGAAAACCCTTTCAAGCTCTTCGTTATCGAATTCCGAATCAATTATCTTTGAACTTGCGTAATGCATCCCAAAAGCGTCGTTCGGAAACAGTATTTTCTGCTCAGCCAAATACGTTGCCATGCTGTCCGGCCAGTGCACCATCGGCATCTCGATAAACGTAAGCTCTTGCTTTCCGATCTTTAATCTATCTCCAGTTTTAACAACCTCGATATCTTTTTCTATGCCGTAAGCATCCTTTAACCCCTTCTTTCCCCTCGCATTAGTGATTATCTTTGCCTCAGGATACTTTTCAAGAACTGCTTTTACAGCTCCAGCATGATCCATCTCGATGTGATTGACGACGAGATAATCGATTTTATCCGTCAGTTCTTCAAGCTTTTCAAGCAGCTCATCTTCGAATCCGAATTTTACCGTGTCGATCAAAACCACCTTCTCGTCCTTTACGAGATAAGCGTTGTAAGAAGTGCCGTAGACTGTGCTGTACCCGTGGAAGTCGCGAACGTTCCAGTCCACGACGCCTACCCAGAATACATTGTCCGCTATTTTCATTCATCTCACCTCAAAAAATAAAAAAGAAGAGCGATTACTCAATTTTTTCGAAATCTTCTTTACTCGCTCCACAAACAGGGCAAACCCAATCTTCTGGCAAATCTTCCCACTTGGTTCCCGGCGGAATGTCGTTGTCGGGATCTCCTTCATTCTCATCGTATACGTATCCACAAACCTTACACTGGTACCTCGCCATTTACTCCACCTCTATCTCTTTTTCGTTTTCCCATACCCCATGAAGGTTGCAGAAGGCACGGGCTTTAATTTTTCTCTTTCCTTCATGGGAGTGGGTAGCGGTTACCTTCACAGTAACTGATGGGGAACTCATCACCGGCTGAAGGTCGAATCTGGCTACTGGCGTGTCGTCCAAGTAAATTTCGATCCAGGCGAAATAATGTCCGTATTCGTTTGGATGCTTGACGTAAACTCCGGTTTCAACTTTAACCTCGAAAGGTTCACCAGCTTTGACTTTATCCGGAGCAGATATTACCGGAGTATGCTTCTTCTCCAGCTCGGACATTTCATCAACGCTTTTACCAACAACGCTGTTTATCCCGCAAAACAGGTCGTTCTCGCAACTCATCCGATCACCTCAAATAAATAAGGAGAGCCCATAGATAAATCTTTCTCTTTATTTACTTTCGAGTTCAATTTTTTCAACAATGAGTGAAGATGCCAAAGCTTCCTTTTGAATTCTCCATCCGTTTATTTTCAACTTTTTCTTGTAGAGTGGAGCATTTAAAACGAGTGTTTCAAATTCCCCACCTTCCCCAGCTGGATGAATCCCGTACTTCTTACTTAATTCCATAAGTTCTTCCACGGCTTTTGAATCGATCCTTCTCCCGAGCCACTTCTCATCCAGCCCTTCAGCCGAAACCTTTACTATTATTGCTTCAAACTTTTCGGCAACCTCTCTTACAATATCCTCAGGATTTTTCTTCCACAAGGGGGCAAACATCTTCAATCCGTTCTCTTCGCAGATTTTCTCGAACCTCCTTCTTTGATACTCGCTTTCAATACCTCCTATGACTATTCCGTCCACGTTCAAATTCTCCAAAGCTTTAGCAACTTCTTCAACTTCCTTCTCCTTTTCTCCCGAAACGAAGATTTTGTAGAGAGGTTTTTCCAAACAGATGGCGATGTAATCAACCAAATCAACGTTGACGGTGTGAAACATGTAGGAGTCGGGATTTGCTGGCTTGACTGTAACTAAACAAACCACCTCATGCTTTTCACTCGCTTTGTGTAAAGCAAGCATCGAATCTTTCCCACCGGAGATGAAAGCCGCAAGCTTCATCAGAACATCCTCAGCTTGATTCCGTAACCCTCCCTAACAGCTTTCTCGTAAACTACTGAAGCTGTTGCAATGTCTTGTATCGCCAATCCGGTGGAATCGAAGATCGTCAGCTCGTTATCCTCTCTACCCTTCTTCTTACCGGCAACGATTTCTCCAAGAGTTGCGTAGATGTTTTCGGGCTTTAGAATTCCCTTGGATATTGCCACGTTGATTTCTCCGCTGTGCAAAGCCTGAGCCATATCATCAACGACTATCTTCGCTCTTAAAAGCGTTTTCTCCTCCAATTCCTGTTTCCCGGGAGCATCGGCTCCTATAGCGTTTATGTGCAACGCTTCGATCCATTCGTCCTTTACCACCGGCTTCCTGCTCGGGGTAGTTGTTATAAGAACGTCGCACTTGCAAACTCTTTCGGCTTCCGCAACTTCAGCATCAATTCCAAAGGATTTGACGAAGCTTGCGAAGTTTTTAGCCGTTTCACTCCTCACATCGTAAGCTCTGACAAGAGAAACGTCCATAACCTCTTTTACGGCCAGAAACTGAAACTTCGCTTGAACCCCGCACCCGATGAATCCAACACTCTCAGCATTTTTCGGTGCGAGATACTTTACAGCCACAGCTCCAGCAGCTCCAGTACGCATGTTTGTGAGGTGAGTCGCGTCCATTATGGAGAGGGGAAACCCCGTCGAAGGGTCGTTAAGAATCAAAACAGCCATAACCGTCGGTAAACCCTTCTCCGGATTTCTCGGATGGGAATTCACCCACTTTATTCCTGCTCGCTCTCCAACCTGAGCCGGCATCGCTCTCAAATCTCCTTCCTCGAAATTTAGATAAATCTTCGGAGGCATTTGAACTTTATTTTCTCCGTGAAGTCTGAAAGCGGTCTCTACAGCAGCTATTGTTTCTTCCATCGTCAAAAGACTCTCAACGTCTCTTTTTGTGAGAATAAGAGTTTCCATAAAGCATTTTTGAGTCTAAAGTTTATAAATCCTACTCATTTTCAAGAATGTTTTCCGCAACTCTTACGAGTTTTGCCGCGAGATCGTAGAGAGAATTCACCTCACCTATGGCCTCTTCAACTTTTTTTAAATCTAAGTGGTTGTAGTGATGCGCTACAGCGTTTCTCAATCCATTCGAATTTCTCTAAGTATCTTTTTCTTCGCATTAAGCCACCTCCGTCTTTTTTTTATTTTTTCATCGATACTTTCGAACTCGTTTTCCCTTATTCTGTGTTCCATGTCCTTCCAAACCTTTAGAATCCTGTAAAAATACATGTCAAGCTCTTCCTTAGCGTAAATTTTTACGTGATTTTTCACAACCTCAACTTTAACGTAAAGAGGAAGTTCCTCAAAAAATTTTATGTCGTACTTTCCTCCAAGCTCTCTCATTACCTCCTCAAAGATCTTTTCTCCTCCGACAATGCATACATTGACGTCGCTTCTTGGTGTCTGTTCACCTTTGGCGTAGGAACCGTAGAGTAAAATCCCCATGCACTTATCAGCGAATTTTCTAAAATCTTTCTTAATCTCCTCAATCACATCCACGGAGAAAATTTTTTTCGGAACTCTTTAAACTTTTTCTTCAATCCTTAAAACCGAATTTCCCTATAAGGGGGACGAATCTCACGGGACCCATGTTCCTC
>WAQS01000058.1 GCA_015520115.1 Ferroglobus sp. | reverse complement strand
TCGTTTAACCCAGCGAAAATTCCCCAAGTCGAGGCAGTAACTTCGGCAACAACAAGAGGATTTTTTCCCTTCGCTTCCAAAACATTCTCCGTCCAGATGAAGTACTTGTCCGTCGTCAAACCGTTTTTTATATCCTCATTCCTAACGATCAGAAACATGTTCCTCACACTCGCACGGGATTTTGTTGCACTTAACGCACTTGTAAGGATACTTTTTCAAGACTTCTTTTTCCACGTCAACTCCAAGTATGTTGGCTAAACTAACCAACCAAGCAAACACGTCTGCTATTTCCTCTCCTACATTTTCGCCTTTTCTTATAGCTTCAGCCAACTCACCAACCTCTTCTACGAACCAGATGAAGGTCTTGTCTAATCCCCTCTTCTTATCCTTTTCGAAATACAGGTCTTTTATTAATTTCTGAAACTCAGATATCTTCACAGCCGAAGCTTATGGTTTCTGTTTTAAACACTTTGCTTACCGATATGTAAAATCTATTAATGCCCTTCGTTCAAGAATATCCATGAAGTTCGTGATTTCCGAAAGCGCTCCTAAGCCAGCAGGACCTTACAGCCATGCAGTGGTGGTTGAAAAGTTCGTGTTTGTCTCGGGGCAGATACCAATAAGAGAGAATGGAGAAATTCCGGAAAAGTTCGAAGAGAGGGTTAAGACCGTTATAGAAAACGTTAGAGTAATTTTAAAAGACGTTGGTCTTGATCTGGAAAACGTCGTCAAAGTTACGGTTTACTTAAAAGATCTGTCGAAGTT
The DNA here is from genome assembly GCA_015520115.1 of Ferroglobus sp. GTDB lineage: Archaea > Halobacteriota > Archaeoglobi > Archaeoglobales > Archaeoglobaceae > Ferroglobus. Next base: position 3,641 of record WAQS01000058.1, on the reverse strand, counting down.
TAATGAATTCAACAATGTTTATGAGAGATACTTTAAAAACAAGCCGGCAAGATCTGTTATAGGAGTGTCAGATCTTCCGAAAGGTGTTGACATAGAAATGGCAGTTGTAACTTTCAGACCCTGACAGGAATACCTTTTTCTTTCAAATATCTTTTCAACTCTTCTATTTCCACCTCCCTGTAGTGGAAAATGCTCGCAGCCAAACAAGCATCAGCCTTTCCTACTGTGAACGCTTCGTAGAAGTGTTCCGGCTTTCCAGCTCCTCCGGAAGCTATAACCGGAATTTTCACCTCTTCGCTTATTTTCCTCGTTATCGGAATGTCGTAACCAATCTTCGTCCCGTCCCTGTTCATCGAAGTTAGAAGAATTTCGCCAGCTCCAAGCTCTTCCACTTTTTTAGCCCATTCAACAGCATCGATGCCAGTGGGCTTTCTTCCCCCGTAGATCACAACCTCGTACCAAGCTTTCCTTCCGTCCTCAAGCTCGACAAAGTACTTACCTTTGCCGAGATCGAAATTCCTTCTACAATCTATCGCCACAACTATGCACTGACTTCCGAACACTTCAGCAGCTTCTCTAACAAACTCCGGATTCTTTACAGCTGCGGTATTAATCGAAACTTTATCCGCTCCGGCGGAAAGCATTTCGTTTATGTCCTCGATACTTTTTATCCCTCCACCAACAGTTAAAGGGATAAAAACTTCTTCTGCGGTCCTCTCTATAACATCAACCATAGTCTTCCTTCCGTGAGCTGAAGCTGTGATGTCCAAGAAGACGAGTTCGTCAGCTCCTTCTTCATCGTACCTCTTCGCCAATTCCACTGGATCTCCAGCATCCCTCAGATTTACGAACTCAACTCCTTTAACGACTCTCGCTCCTTTTTCATCGAGCGTGACATCCAAGCAAGGGATAATCCTCTTGGCAAGCACTAATACCTCACCTCGAAGTTTTCGAATTCTCCCTTGTACTCTTCCTCAATCACCTCGACATTTTTAACTATTGCCGATTTTGGACCTACCTTTAAAGCCGATATCAGTTTTTCTATCTGCTCTTCCTCCCCTTCAGCGACAACAAGAACTCTACCATCGTTGAGATTCATGACGTAACCCCTGACGCCAATTTCCCTCGCAACTTTTTTAGTGAAATACCGGAATCCCACTCCCTGCACGACTCCGCTAACATAAACTTTGACTCTCTTCATTTCACTACTTCTCTCTTTACTCTGCATTATATAGTTGTTGATTCAACGCTTGATTATCAATTCACATTGCTGTTATCTTTTTCTAATTTCGCCTATAACTTAACAAAGTGTAATCAGAGAAGACGATTTTAGCGATGTAGAAAAATTTATTTATTATTCCATCCAATGGAACAACATGGCAGTCGTGCACGTTGTGTTCGTGGGTGGCGATGCGGAGAAGGTGATGGAAAGCATAAAGGCAAGCGGATATCCGATACACAAAGCGTATTTGGTTTACTACGCAGATGTTAAAAGCGTGGCAGAAAAGCTGAAAGACGTTTTAAAGGTGCTGATCGACGTCGAAATGATTGAGGTTAACCAGTACGAAGTTTTTGAATCAATGCTAAAGGTTCTTGAAGCAATTAGAGGGGATCTAAAGGCTGGTAACGACGTTTACATCAACATCACCGAAGCTCCAAAGACGCTAACTATTTCCGCCTACATAGCTGCGCAGGTTTCGGGAAGCAAGCTCTACACGGCAATGCCGAAGTACGAGGAAGGAAAGGAGGTCGGAATTGAAAGGGTAATTGAGATTCCTGTTCCTCCGATGAAAAAAGTTTCCGAAGACAAACTTGAAATCCTGAAGGTTATCGAAGCAAACGGAGGAGAGGTAGAGTCGATAAACAAGCTGATAGAACTTCTTGAAGGTAGAACGACCGATCACAAGAAGTACATGGCACAGAGAGCAAGAATGAGCTACCACCTCAGAGGACTGGAAGAGGACGGACTCGTAGAGACGAAGAGGGTAGGAAAGAACGTGAAGATCTCGCTGACGGTTTTAGGAAGAGCCGTAAATCTGGTGAACTAAAAAATTTTAACTTTAACCTTTTTTACTCTCCTATAAAATCCAGAAGTGTTTTTCTTTTAAAGAAGCTCGCAACCTTCCTAATGTCTTCTTCGAAGTACTCCTTCAGCTGCGGTTTGTACAGAACTGCCGCTGGATGATACGTCGGAATAATCTTTACTTTCTTTCCGTCAAGTTCTGCTTCGAAAATCTTACCTCTATCAGCGGATATCCCTCTGAATTTCTTACCGAAAAAGTTCAGTATCTCCCTTGCTGAATGTCTTCCGAGGCAAACTATCACGTCCGGCTTTATTTCGTAGAGTTGTCTTATGAGATAGGAGAAGCATTTCTCTATCTCCTCTGGTTTTGGATCGCGATTGTTCGGCGGACGGCATTTCAAAATATTTGTAATGAATACTTCGCTCCTCCTCATTCCGTATTTCTCCAGAGTTTTCGTCAGATACTGTCCGGCAGCCCCTACAAAAGGTCTTCCCTGCAAATCCTCTTCCCTTCCCGGAGCTTCTCCGACGAAGACAATCTTAGCTCTCTCGTTTCCCTCTCCGGGGACGTAATTCGTTTTAGTTTTGTACAGTTCGCATCTTTTACATTTCCTGATTTCTTCGTGAATTTCTTCGAGTGTCAAAACTTCAACACCCTCGCAGACACTATTACCGGATCCCATATCGGAGTGAAAGGTGGAGCGTAAGCTAAGTCTGCGAAGAATAAATCTTTCGTCGTAAATCCAGCCTGAATTGCCGTGGCGAAGACGTTGATTCGCATCGTCACCATCTCGTAACCAGCAACTTGTGCCCCGAGTATTCTGTTTGTATCTGCATCTTTAATAGCCTTTATAAAAGTCTTTTTCGCTCCGGGATAGTAGTGGACTTTCGTGTTAGCTTGTATAAACGCAGATTTTACGTTGAATCCCTCTTTTTTCGCTTCCTCTTCAGTGAGTCCGGTTTTTCCTATCTGCAAATCGTAAAACTTCGTTATCTGTGTCCCAACAACCCCCGGAAATTCTATGTTTCCCCCAGCCATGTTAACTCCAGCTACGTACCCCATTTTGTTCCCAGCCGGAGCTAAGGGGATCCAAGCTGGCTTTTTCGTTACAAGGTTTATCGTCTCAGCACAATCTCCCGCTGCGTAAACGTTCTCAACATTCGTTTCCATTTTCGCATTCGTCTTTATCGCCCCTGTCTCTCCAAGCTCTACGCCAAGCTGCTTCGCCAACTCAACATTCGGCTTCACACCTGTGGCAAGAATGACTAAATCCGCTTTGTATTCCCCTTTATCCGTCACAACCTTTTCGACCTTATCCTTGCCTTCTATAGCCTCAACGCTTTCTTCAAGCTTAAGTTCAACTTTTTTCTCCATTTCCTCCCTTACAATGTTCGAAATTTCCCTGTCGAAGGTTGCTAACGGTCTGTCGAGGAATTCGATGACCGTCACTTTTTTGTTTATAGCAGAAAAAGCTTCCGCCATTTCAACCCCAATGTAGCCAGCGCCAATTATAACAACGTTCTCAGCTTCCTTCGCAGCCTTCCTTATTCTGTCAGCATCCGGAGGAAGATCGACTGTAAAGACGTTTTCCAAATCAACCCCCTCTATCTTAGGCAC
>WAQS01000057.1 GCA_015520115.1 Ferroglobus sp. | reverse complement strand
CAGCGAGGGAATTTACGCATTCAACGTGAGCAACGTAACGGTGAAAAACTTAATCATTACCGACTGGGGTATTGGAATCTCGTTTTTAAAAGTCGCGCTTGTCAAAATTTTAAACAACACGGTATCTTCCAATAACGACGGTATCGTTGTAGGTTATTATTCGAGTGCAAACGAAATAGCAGGAAACAATGTTTCAAACAACAACAATAGGGGGATCGGAATAGTACTATCCAATGCCAACACTGTCACGAAGAACGTGGTAACATTCAATAACCAGTATGGAGTTTCCATAAGTTATTCAAGGTTCAACAGAGTGGCTGAAAATGAGATATCCCATAACGGTTTGGGAGTATATATAAAGGGACCAATATCCCGTCCTATTTCTGATTTCAACACCGTAGCTCAAAACAATATTTCAGCTAACGATAGAGGGATATCAATTGTGGGCAGCTATCGAAATACGATTAAGGATAACATCATCGCATCAAATCAAGTAGGTTTGTCAATAGGAAGGAGTAGTGGTAACACAATCTACAACAACTACTTCAACAACACGAACAGCAACGCGGATCTACCTTCTACTCCGTTGATTAGAAATAAGTTGTACGTGTATAAAACACCTGGAACGAACATAGTCGGCGGACCTTATATCGGTGGAAATTACTGGGGTAAGCCTGATGGCACCGGCTTTAGCGATACATGTAGCGATAGCGATTCAGACGGGATTTGTGATTCCCAATACGTACTCACGTACTTCTACAGTAGGCCAACAAACATCGACGAGTTTCCGCTAACACGCATTACTCCCACACCACCCACATCAATTCCGGAGTACTCAAGCATGATAATGCCTGTTATCGGCATTTTCACCTTGATGGCTCTCAAGCTGACGAGAAGAAAAGAGTAAATTATATTCGTTCTCCTCCAATTTTTTCGGATTGGATTTCCATCGGCATGAATAGGAAAAGTGTGCTGGATGCGAATTCGATCCGATTCCAAGATAAAAACATTTAATTACCCCCGGCAGTTCGAGTAATATGCTTCCTCCCAAGTCGAACTTTTCGGAGTGGCTTCACGAGGTGATTCAGCAGGCGGAGATAATGGATATTCGATACCCGGTAAAGGGTCTTTACGTATGGTTTCCTTTCGGTTTTAAAATAAGGAGGCTCGTTTACGATAAGCTTAGGGAGATAATGGACAGACATCACGATGAAGTTTACTTCCCGACGCTCATTCCAGAAACTGAGCTGGGAAAGGAGAGCGAGCACATTAAAGGGTTTGAGGACGAGGTTTTCTGGGTCACCCACGGAGGTCTGGAAAAGCTCGACGTCAAGCTCGCTTTGAGACCGACGAGCGAAACAGCGATGTACCCAATGTTCAAGCTCTGGATAAGGAGCCACGCAGATCTTCCTCTCAGAGTTTACCAGATCGTCAACGTTTTCAGATACGAAACAAAACACACAAGACCTCTGATAAGGTTGAGAGAGATAACTTCTTTCAAAGAGGCACACACAGCTCACAGGAACTATGAGGAGGCTGAAGAAAATGTTAAGCTTGCGATATCTTTGTACAAGGAATTTTACGACTTTTTGGCAATTCCCTACCTCATATTGAGGAGACCGGAGTGGGACAAGTTCCCCGGAGCTGACTACACAATAGCCTTCGACACCGTCATGCCGGACGGAAGAACAATGCAGATAGGCACTGTTCACCACTTGGCTGACAACTTCGCTAAAACTTTCGACATAAAGTACGAAACTCCAGACGGAAGTCACGCTTACGTGCACCAAACGTGCTACGGAATTTCGGAAAGATGCATTGCTGCATTGATTAGCATACACGGAGACGATCTCGGGCTTGTTCTTCCATTCGAAGTTTCTCCAGTTCAGATAGTGGTAATACCGATTCTCTACAAGGGTAAAGAAGAAGAAGTACTGGATCTTAGCAAGAGAGTTTACGAGAAGTTGAAGGACTTCGGATTTAGAGTAGTTCTTGACGACTCGGACGAAAGACCCGGGGCGAAATACTACAAGTGGGAGCTGAAGGGCGTGCCCATCAGAATTGAGATAGGACCAAAAGAAGCTGAGAAGAATGAGGTAGTCGTATCGTTTAGAGACGAGAAAGTAAAGAGATCGGTAAGCGTGGAGGAGCTGAGTAAGGAGAAAATACTTGGGTGGGCAAGAGAAATGAAAGAGAGGCTCAAAAAGAGGGCAGAAGAGGAGATGAAAGCTAAGGTCAGGATTTTCACTAACTTGGAAGAGGCTAAGAACTGGATAGGAAAAGGAGTGGCAGTTTTCTACTTCTGCGGAGATGAAAAGTGCGGAGAAGAGGTAGAGGAAACACTCTCCGCTGGAATTCTCGGAAAGTTTGAGGAAATACCCGAATGGATTTCAGCCGAAGAAAAAGGAAGATGTGTAAATTGCGGGAGAGAAGGCTTCCTAAGTGCTGCCGCTAAGAGCTACTAAAAAATTTTTATTTTACTTGTGGCAGGTTGTGCACTTTATCGTAGGATAGTGCTCTGTCTTGTCGGTATGGCAGCTCTCGCAGATCGTTCTCACTCCCACCGATTTGTGGGGCTGGTGGCAGCTCTTACAGTCTTTTCCTTCGTGCTTCATGTGCATCGGATTTTTCGGAGCTGTGTGGCAGGTTTCGCAGCTGAAGGGTTCTTCGGTCACGTGAGGCTGGTGGCAGTAGCTACAATCGCTCTTCGCATGAGCCCCTTCAGGCAAAGCGAGTATTATGTTTCTCTCGGTGTGGCACTTTTTACAATCCTGCTGGTGGGGTTTTATGTCCTCCCCTCTCTCCTTTACGCTTGCTAAGAAGGGGTGGCAGTTCGTACAGTGGAAGTCCATACTCTTTATTCTCAGCTTTTTGTCGCTGTGGCACTGCATGCATTCGCTTCTGTCCGGAACAAATCTGTGAATCCTTCCTCCGTGGCAATCTATACAGTTAGCGTGAGCTTTCTCAAGATGGACTCTGTGTCCAGCAGTTTCCGCAACATAGGGCCATTTGCCGTGCTTGAAGTGACATTCCTCACACCTCTCGTTCTCAATTTTCACGTGCTCCCTGATGTCTTCGCTAACCTTTTCTGGACGCTCCGTAAAGTATACAACGAGAAGTCTCATGTTCTCTTCCATGTTCGCCACATGGCACTCGTGGCAGGTCACATTCCTGTGAGGGCTTTGGTTCCACTTATTCCACGCTTCCTCCATGATGTGACAGGTTTTGCAGAACCTCGGATCGTCTTCGATGAATACGTAAGTCTTTGCTCCGACTACTCCAAGGATTATCCCCGAAATTACCAAGGCAGCCACTATGGATTTAACATCCATGATAAGAGTTGCTCGAAATGGTAAATAAATAATTTGCCTTTTTGTTCGAATGCTTTCAAGAAATAACCCTGTCCTCAGTATTTAAAGTCTGGAAGAACGTCTCTTTCCATTCCAAAAGCAAATTTCAGCTCGGGTAAAGTTATTATCGGCTTGTCGAATTTTTTCCAGTCATCATAAGCTATTCTCGGACAAGCAGTGTTAATGTAGCAATCAAAGTCGAAATTTCTGAGTTTCTCCGGAGTAATTTCGTCGCAGAAGACTATGAACGCTTCTTTTCCTTGTTCCTTCAAAATTTTCAAAGCTTCTTTTGCCTTCTTCATGTTAAATTGTCCGGGCTTTGAAGAGACGAGGATTCCAAATTTTTCGCAGTGAATAGCTTTCGTAGCGATTTTGTATCTCTCTTTTTTAAATTCGTCTGCCTTAACTTCTTCGATTTCCCCGCTGAGTGGAGAATACCTGTAAACTTTCCTTCCGAGAAAAGCTATTCCGAGAGGGTGGAAAAGACCATCTCCGATAAAAAGAACAGCCTCGTATTCTCCTCTCAAGCTCGTGAAATTACAACCGAGAACTTGCCCTTCAAATTCGAGATCGCCTTTTCCGAGAAAAACGTTGTAACCGCTCTTTTCAAGTTTTTCCTTCACTTCTCTAAATTTCCATGCGTAATTTGCTGTTCCCGCTAAGGCTATTTTCTTCTCTTTGACGGTCTTTCTTATCAGTTCAACGTCGATTTGATACTCGTAAAAGTAGGGAAGGAACACAACTCTTTCGAACTTCATTGGTGAATGGGCGATATGAATAAGATAATCCACGTGCTTTAAAAGATTCAAATCTATATCGCAAGAGCCGTAAGTAGGAGAGGCGGAGATAACGACTTCGTAACCCTTATCTTCTAAAAATTTCGCAATTTCCCTCGCCCAGTACTTTAGCCCATCGGGAAGTTGAAGTCCAAGGGTTTTGCCTTTTTCTATTTCAAAAATTTTGGAAAAATCGATTCTATCTAAGATGGTCGATGATTTTGACGCCATCTTTGCTTACCTCTATCTTCACTAAGCTCTTTATTTTGTATCCCATTTTTCTAAGTTTCTCTGCCCCATCTCCTTTCTCTATCACCGTAACGAAGTCTTTAACTACCGCTCCAGCTCTCTCCAAAGCTTTCAAAGTTGCTAAGGCTGTACCTCCGGTTGAAATTACATCGTCAACGACGATGACTTCGTCTCCTTTATCTATTCCGTTTATGTACAGCTTTCCCTTAGAATATCCGGTCTGCTGATCCACGACGATTTCATTCGGAAATCCGTAAGATCTCTTTCTCACAACAACTATTGGAATGTTTACTGCCAAGCTTAAAGCCGTCGCTACTGGAATTCCCATCGCCTCTATTGTCACTATTTTATCCACGTCAAGGTCAGCTATTCTGATGATCCCAGAGACAGCCTCTCTGACTATGTCTGGGTCAAGCTCTGGAACACCGTCGGTGAGGGGATGAATAAAATATGGATAGTCACCTTTCATTATTATCGGAGCGTTTTTCAAGCTCTCTATCAGCTTATTTAGCATCACTATCCCTCAACTTTTCGAGCAAAATCTTCATTTCAGTTCTCGCTACGACTTCCCTAATTCTCTGCACAGCATCGGGATTTGCCGAAACACTGTCAATCCCCATCCTTACGAGCTTCTCGACGACATGGGGATAACTCCCAGCTTGTCCGCAGATCGAAGTTTTCACACCGTACCTCTTGCACACCTTTATTACGTGCTCTATCAGCTTCATAACAGCCGGGTGCGTTTCATCGTAGAGATATGCGACGTTTTCATTGTTTCTGTCAACAGCTAAGGTGTACTGAGTTAGGTCGTTCGTTCCGAAGCTTATAAACGTAATTCCTTCCTTGCAAAGATCCTCTATTATCAAAGCGGCTGCCGGCGTTTCGATCATAACACCGAAGTCGATTTTGTCAAGGGGTATTCCTTCCTCAATCGCTATCTGTTTCGCTCTCTTCACCTCTTCGACATTCGTAACAAGTGGAAGCATTATTCCGACGTTCGTGAACCCTTCATCTATGAGTCTCTTTATCGCTCTCATTTCCGCTCTGAAGTGAATTTCCTCAGCAAGATCCCTCCTTATTCCTCTCCATCCGAGCATTGGATTTGCTTCAATCGGTTCCTCCTCTCCTCCCTCCATTGATCTAAATTCGTCGGTAGGAGCGTCAAGCGTTCTTATCCATACCATTTTCGGATAGAAAGCTTCTACAACCTTTTTCATTCCTTCGTAGAGCTTTTGTATGTATTCCTCTATCTCTCCGTCTTTAATGTACTTCATCGGATGCTTCTCCAACCCTAACACCATGTGTTCTATTCTGAAGAGCCCAACTCCGTCAGCTCCGGTGGCTGCCGCTTTTTCCGCGGCTTCTGGAATCGAAATGTTCACCTTAACCTCAGTTGCAGTCACTATCGGAGCCGCTGCAACCCTCACCTCTTCAACTTTCTTTTCTTCCTTCGGCTTAACCTCTCCCTCGTAGACAACACCTCTGTCTCCGTCTACCGTCACAAGCATGCCGTCCTTCAAAACCTTTGTAGCCTCCTTCGTTCCTACAACAGCCGGAATTCCGAGCTCTCTGCTAACGATAGCAGCATGACAAGTCAGTCCACCCTCGTCAGTTACGATGGCTGAGGCTCTCTTCATAGCCGGAACCATGTCCGGAGTTGTCATCGTCGTGACGAGCACGTCTCCCGGCTGAACTTTGCTGATTTCCTTCTCACTGAAAATTACCTTCACTCTCCCAACACCAATTCCTGGAGACGCTCCAAGACCTTTTACGAGTATTCTTCCCTCTCCAGCAACTTTTTCCTCCTCGACCTTGCCCT
>WAQS01000056.1 GCA_015520115.1 Ferroglobus sp. | reverse complement strand
CTCTGATGTATTTCTTGGTGAACGGTCGTTTGTTCATTCTCTTTCTACCCATCCTAATCACCGATAGTTGATTGAATTAATGATACTTAAAATTTTTGTTCAATTGAAGCAATGAATTTGTGTGATGAATGTTTCATAGACAAGAGAGATCGGTACAATCCGCTGAAAATTCGTTAAAAGCCATTAAATCAAAAAATCTTTAATCTCATCACTCATCACGCAAGGCTGAAACATCTCATTGTCATTTGAAACGTTCAAAAACGTATCAGCTCTTTTCAATACTTCGTTTTGACCCCACACCTCTATTGCCTCTGAGCACATACTAATGCTCAGAGGTGATGCAAGATGAGAAGGCTGAGCATGATTGGATTTGGTGTCGGTATAGGTTTGCTCGCACTGGCACTGCTTTACACGGCATCGGCACACATGGGAGGCTACGGACCCATGATGGGGTGGAGCTACGGAATCGGCGAAGATAAAAATCCACATCCACAAAGCTCTCCAGAATTGCCGGAAGGTCCAGCCTTACCATTCTGGATGTACGGAAGCTACAGGCAGCCCTATGGCTACGGCTACCACTGCCCGATGGGCTGGTAAGCCACTTTTCTATATTTTTACGAACCCATCAGATTTCAAGCCAGAGATAATTTTTTGCACAGGATTTTATCTCGAAAAACGTCTGCTTCTCTACCTCTACAACAGCACAAAAACTTAAGTCGAATGGCTCACGATCTTCCCGAGTTCGGTAACAACTATCCTCACGTTCTTGCCCACCTTCTCTTTCCTTACCAACCCCATTCGCTCAAGCTTCGCCAAATGGTGGCTTAGTCGAGATCTCTCGTTTCTGAACTCCTTGGAATCTTTTTTTATACCAGGATTTAACCTGAAAACGAGTTCGTCAAGCGAGTCAACGCCACCATCGATGGCAGAGATAATCTCTATCTGCTCCTTCGAGGGAAAATCTACCGGCAACGTCGGAATCTCGATTATTTCTTCAATCCCCACCTCTTCTCCCCTCTCATCGTACCTTGGTATCGAGCTGAAAATCTTAGCTCCCGTTACACACGCAGCGATGTAACCGGCAATTGCAAGCGTTCTAAGAGAGCCGGAGGCATTTATTACGACTTCCCTTCCTTCCTTTTTCTCTCGCTCTATTACCGCTATCAGTTGTGATGCAGCTTTTATCACATTCTTTTTATCTATTTCTTTAATTTCTACCTCCCACACTGTTTCCAGATTCTTTTTTAGCTCTTCTGCAACCCTTCTAACTTTCTCCTCCCCCGGTAAATCTTTGTCGCCGACAAAGAGAATTATCTTTTCCACAGGCAATTTTCTTAGGGATCTGATCGACTCAAGAAGCCTCTCCTTATGGTGTCCGACGAACACTATCTGGGTTATCACTAAACAATTGACTAATTAAATTATAATTAAGCCTTTCGTTCAACTTTCTCGCCATTTAGAGGAGGAGATCGACATACAAAGGAAAGTGTGACCCTTACTTAACTTTTTTATACTACCAACCAAAAAGTAATTACTAAAATGAGATTAAAAATCACGCTGATTCCAGAGTTCGAGAGGCAGGGGATCAGCATCAACTACAACCAGCACATAGCAACTTGGCTTTGTAAAAATATCATAGCTTCCGACTCCTCCCTTGAGAGAATAATCTTCGACGACGTGGACTGCTTCACATTTTCAAAGCTTCTAATTCCCGGAAGAAAGTTCGCGATAATCCACGACAAGATATTCATAGATTCTGATAGGGTCGAGCTGTACTTTTCCACCATCTACGAAAAAATCGGAGAAGCTTTGTATCATAATGCCGAGAAAATGTATGCTTTGAAAATAGGAGAAAGAAGGTTTTTCGTCGATGAGGTTAAGATATTCAAAGAGAAGAGGATTTCCTCGAAAGAAACTTTCGTTACCCTCTCCCCCATAACTGTAAGCGAAAACGGCAGCTACTTGTTTCCGAATTCCAATGAATACTTTTTGAAGATAAAGGAGTGGCTGATGAGAAAAGCGGAAAAATTCGGCTATGAGTTTGAAGATTTTTTCGAAATGAGGGTTTTAAAGGCAAAACCAAAGCTGATAAGAGTTTTCGACAACGCCGTAAGATGCTTGGAAATGGCTTTCGAAGTTGAAGGCTGCGAAAATCTCTTGGAGATAGGTTACAAAACCGGATTCGGAAAGCTAAACACCTTCGGCTTCGGGATGGTGAAAGCGTGAAGCTGTGGGAGTTCTTGAAGGATAACGAGGTTGTCGTTTTAACCGGAGCGGGAATTTCAGCCGACAGCGGAATTCCAACTTTCAGAGGGAAGGATGGACTCTGGAACAAATATAAGCCAGAGGAATTGGCTACTCCGGAAGCTTTCAGGAGGAATCCAAAGCTCGTGTGGGAGTGGTACATGTGGAGGATGGAGAAAATCTTCAATGCTAAGCCGAACAAAGCCCACCTGGCAATAGCGAAGCTTGAAGAGAAGGGAATAGTTAAGGCTGTGATAACGCAAAACGTCGACAACCTCCATGAGAGAGCCGGATCGAAGAACGTTATACACCTCCACGGAAGGATAGACGAGGCTCGGTGTGAAGTTTGCGGAAGGGTGATTAGATTTGAGGAGCCGATAAAAGAAATTCCCTTCTGCTGCACGATGATGCGACCGAACGTTGTTTGGTTCGGAGAAGCTCTGCCTGAAGACGCTCTGAGAAAGTCGATAGAGCTTGTAGAGAAATACGATGTTCTCGTTGTCGGCACTTCCGGAGTTGTTCAACCGGCAGCTTCTCTTCCAATAATAGCGAAGAAAGCTGGAAACAGAGTTGCGGAGGTTAACGTTGAAGAGTCGGCATTAACGCCAATCGCCGACATTTTCGTTAAGGGAAGAGCTTCGGAAGTGTTTGGAGAGATTCTCAGAATAATTGAGCAAACCTCTTAGCGTCTTCACACATGTAAACGTTGTTGAAGAGGACGTAAACTTCCTTATCGTAATCCTCGCAGAATTTTTTGAGCCAGAGAAGTTCTTCGTCCGTATACTTATGCCTATACATCCTCTTGTGGGAGCCGTGAAGTCTTAAGTAAACTATTCTCCCGTAAACCGGCTTCGACACGAACGGATCCACGCAGTGAACCAGATCAAGCTCCTCGCAAATTTTCCTCACGCTTTCTTCTCTCCAACCCCTCGGCTCCCAAGCAAAGATGAACTCCCTCTCCACTGAATTGAAGAACTCCCTCATGTTGTTCACGTTTTCCTCACTCTCAGCGAAAGATTTCGGAGTTTGGAAGAGAATCACGTTAGCTTTAAGGATTTTAGCCACCTTTCTCGTTATCTCCCAAGCCTCGAAAACCTCTTCGTTGGGTTTGAAAAATCCACAGTCCTTAGCTTCTACTTTGTACCTTTTAAAGGTCGGACTGCTTGGCGGATGGGTTATCTTCTGAAAAGCTTTAACAGCAAATTCAAAATCGTCGGGAGCTTTTTCCCTCCACCTTTTGGAAGTTTTCTCGCTCACCGGCTGATAGAAAGTTTTCTGAACCTCAACGAGTTTGAATTCGGAGAAATACCTATCCATTGCCATGCAAAATCCGCAACATCCTATCTTAACTCTCATAAAGCTCCTTCCTCCTTGCCTCAAGTAAATTTTCCTTCACTCCGGCAAAGTTTGCAGCTGAGAGAACCTTCACTCCAAGCTCCTCCCCCTTTTCGAAAACAACCTCCATTCTTTCCCTCCACTTCAAATCCCTCGTAAGATGATGATCGATAACAAGCTTCTTAACCCCCGTTTCCTCCATAAGCCTGACAAGGTTTCTTATTGAGCTTTCCAAACTCTTCTGGGAAAATCTGTAGTTGAGCATGTACGTCATCGGCCCATCGGCGAAAACAACATCGGGATCGAATTTAACAGCCTCTTTAAACTGCTCTTCTAAAGATAACCCTTCAACGTCGCTCGTAAACAGAAATCTTCTTTTCTCTTCCACAAGAACCTCAAGAACGTAGCCGAGCCTGTCATTCGTGCCGTGGGGAACGGGTTTGGAGAATTTTATCGAAACGTTGCCGAATTCGAATTCCCTCTCATCAGCCACGGTAATTTCCTTCGCAACATCTTTTATCTGGCTGAGGAAGAAAGCGCTTCTCCCCATCTGGCTTCTGTTTATCTTGTTTTTCGGATCCTTTATCAAGACGATTTTATCCTTGAAAACTTCCACCTCGTGGGGATTGTGGTGGTCGTAGTGGTAGTGGGTAATGATGACAATTTCAGCCCTTCCAGCGTACTTCTTTATCTTCTCCCACAGCTTCTCCTTCCTCCTTATCTCCTTTTCGTGAGGCGGCAATCCATATCTCCTTGGACCGAGAGCAACGGAGGGATCTATGATTATTCTAACATCTTTTGTGAGCACGAAGGTAGACATGCTTCTCGCTCCGAAGGAGTCGAAAGCGAGGGGAATTATCTTCACAGCAGTATTTTAATTTGAAAAAAGTTAAAACTGTTTCGAGGAAATAAAATTCATGAAACTTGGAGAAGTTATGAAAAGAGACCTTGTTGTTG